>JALHUF010000062.1 GCA_022866195.1 Terriglobia bacterium | reverse complement strand
CGGCGAAGGCGAGACAGGCACGGATATCCTCACGGGTCAGATCCGGGAAGTCGCGCAAGATATCATCCTCCGTCATCCCAGAGGCCAGGTAGTCAAGCACCTCGTACACCGTGATGCGTAGTCCACGGATGCAGGGCTTCCCGCCCCGCTTGCCCGGCTCAAGAGTGATGTGCTTCCGATAATCCATGGCTTGGAAGCTTAGGCTCCGGAGCGCGCAAAGTCAAGGCCGCCAGGCTCCTGGAACCGCGCTCGGCCTGCGGGAAACCAAGCGCGACACCAACCCGCCCAAGAAGCACGGGAATATTTCCTTGTAGCCACGGCACCGGTTGTTTTGCCGCGGGCGTATGGGGATCTGCCTCCGCGGAACCCACGGCACACCGAGCTGCCTTGTAGCCACCTGGTCTTCCGCCGTCTAAAAACACACCGGCACATTTGAAAAAGTCCTTTCGCCCGGTTAGCATGGGGGTGGAAATGTTCCGCAAAGTCCTGATTGCCAATCGCGGCGAGATAGCGGTGCGGGTGATGCGTGCCTGTCGCGAGCTGGACATCCGCACGGTGGCAGTCTATTCCGACGTGGACCGCAAGGCCCTGCACGTGCGCTATGCGGACGAGGCCTACCCCATCGGTCCTGCCCTCTCCACCGAGAGTTACCTGCGCATTGATCGGATGATCGAAGTCGCGCGCCGGAGCGGCGCCGAGGCCATTCATCCCGGCTACGGATTTCTGGCGGAGAACCCCGACTTCGCGCGCGCCTGTGCGGATGCCGGTCTCGTCTTTATCGGCCCGCCCGTCGCGGCCATGGAGCTGATGGGCTCGAAAACCGCCTCGCGCCGCGCCTTGATGCAGGCGGGTTTGCCGGTGGTGCCCGGAACGGACCGGAATCTCGAAACTCTGGAAGAAGTGGAGCGCGTGGCGGGTGAAATCGGCTATCCCGTGATGCTGAAAGCCTCCGCGGGCGGAGGCGGCAAGGGCCTGCGGCTGGTCTTCGCGCCCGAGGAACTTGCATCTGCCTACCGCAACGCGCGCTCGGAGGCCCAGAACGCCTTTAACGACCCTGCCATCTACCTGGAGAAGTACCTGGAGCGCCCGCGTCATATCGAGATCCAAATCCTGGGCGACCAGCACGGGAACTTGATTCATCTGGGAGAGCGCGAGTGCTCGCTGCAACGCCGGCATCAGAAAGTCATGGAAGAATGCCCCTCGCCGCTCGTGGACGACGACCTGCGGCACCGCATGGGCAAGACGGCGGTACGCATCGGCAAACTGGCGGGCTACTTCAACGCCGGTACGGTGGAATTCCTGGTGAACCAGAAGCGCGAGTTCTATTTCCTGGAGATGAACACGCGACTCCAGGTCGAGCATCCCGTCACCGAAATGGTGATGGGCATCGACATGGTGAAGGAGCAACTGCGGATTGCGGCGGGCGAGCCCTTACGCTGGCGGCAAGAGGACGTTCGCCTGCGCGGCGCGGCCCTGGAGTGTCGCATCTACGCCGAAGACCCCGCCAACAATTTCTTCCCTTCCCCGGGCTTAATCCAGCGGCTCCAGGCCCCGCGGGGACCGGGGATTCGCTCCGACAGCGGCGTTTACGAAGGTTGGACGGTGCCCCTGGAGTACGACCCACTGCTCGCCAAACTGGTGGTCTGGGGAAACGACCGGGCGGAGGCGGTGGCCCGCCTGCGCCGGGCCT
>JALHUF010000626.1 GCA_022866195.1 Terriglobia bacterium | reverse complement strand
GCCACGCATCTGCACAAATTCACTTCTTGCCAAACGTGAGGACGATGCCTGTCTCCAGGCGGAAGTCGTGGTTCCACCCGCTGACGCCATTGGGTCGCTTCGCAGGGATGTAGTCCGCCTGGAAGAGACGATAGGCCAAATGCTTTCCCAGAGGGACGTCCACCCCGCCACCAAAGCCCATGGCGAAGCCACTCCGCGTCCCCCACTTCTCCTCGCGGAGATTGGCAACCCCGAAGAGGGCGTGGGCGAAAGGTGTGGCTCCGTGAGTTCGAAGAGTGAAACGCGGCCCGGCCAGGAAATGGTAGGCGCTCAGATTCTGGGTTTGCAGCGGACAACCGGGTGGTACGGGGAGGGTGCAAACTGGCGCATAGGGTTCAGACCCGTAGACACCGGAGAAGTCCGCGGTTACGCCAAAATACCTCGTGACATTGCCGGAGACGCTCGCGCCCCAGCCGTTCAGGTTGTGACCGGTGGGGTCCACAGCATAGTGGGAAAATGTATAGCCTCCGAAAACTTCGCCCTTGGGGTAACTGTCTTGCCCCCATAGCGGCAGGGCGAAGATCAGAAACAGTGGAAGAATGAATCCGACCCTTCTCATGGGCATCTCCTAGTGTTGAATTGGCGATACAGCTTGAGTAGCGTTGTCCATGATTACATTAAGCGATAGAGATTCTGGACAATTATCAATCTGCTCCAAGTTGCCCAGAAGCTTTGATGTTAATGAGCAACTCCGAGATGTCCCGCACCAGGATCAGGCCGCCGCCTGCCTGCCGCAGGCAGGTCCGACGTAACCCACGACCCCTGGAAATCGACCTTGAGAGAGGCGTTGAAGGAGGGCTGAAAGGGCTAGTTTTGTTTCTCACCCATAGGGTGCTGACTTCGGGAGCGTCTTCAGCACGTTGAAACCCACATGAATTGAGGCGCCGGAGAGCAGCAGAGATTCAGTAGCCGAGACTCAAATCGGAAATCCGGGCTGAGCAGGTCCGGGAGGGGCGCTTGCCTCAGCGACCCCCCCCGGCCTGAACCCTACAGTTTTTCGGGCACGACGTAGGGAGCGCGATAGGTGCCGCGCAGCATGCGGTTGGCCTCTTCGTCGCCGATCACCGTTTCCTTTTCGGGGTCAAAACGCAGCGTGCGCCCCAGGCGATAGGACACATTCCCCAGGTGCAGCAGCGTGCAGGAAATGTGGCCCTCCTCGATGGGGGCGTTCAAGTCCTCCTGCTTCCGGCTGCGGACGCAGTCGATGAAGTTGGCCCAGTTATTGCCGTCAGCAGCCGCCCGCGGCCCGGGTTCCTGCTCCTCGCCGAGCCAGGTCCGGTAGGCGTCATAGCCATTCATGGCCATATAGCCTTTCGAGCCGTAAAAGATATTTCCGATGGTGTTCTGCGGCCCCTTCTGCTTGCCGGGCGCCGGAGCCGTTACATTGCCAAGAGCCACCGGGACCTCGCCCCCGCCGAAGTTCGGATCACCAATCAAGGCTTCGTGGTTGGAGATCCAGTGGCGGACTTCGAACACCATCATCTTGCGTTTGCCACCGGGCAGAACGAACTCGTAGGCGACGTTGAGGGTATTGGGCGTTTCCTGGTCATCGTCGAACATGAAGTGCCCGCCGAGGGCCGAGATCTTGTTCGGATATTTCACGCCGAGCCCCCAGCGCGCCACGTCGAGTTCGTGAATGCCCTGGTTGCCGAAATCGCCGTTCCCGGTATCCCAAATCCAATGCCAGTTGTAGTGAAACCGGTTTCTCGTGAAGGGCTTCATCGGGGCCGGACCCGTCCACAGGTCGTAGTCCACACCTGCCGGGACCGGCTCCTGGGGAGCCTTGCCGATGCTCTTCCGCCACTTGAAACACAAACCCCGCGTCATGTAGACCTCGCCGATCAGGCCCTCGCGGATCTTCTGCATCCCCTCCCGCATAGCCATTCCGGAACGGCTGTTGGTGCCGTGCTGAACGATGCGGCTGTACTGCCGCGCGGCGCGCACCAGTTGCCGCCCTTCCCACCAGTTGTGGGACATCGGCTTCTCCACGTAAACGTCCTTGCCCGCCTGGCATCCCCAAATGGCCTGCAAGGAGTGCCAGTGATTGGGCGTGGCGATGGAGATTGCGTCAATGGACGAGTCATGCAACACCCTTCGCATGTCCACGTACGTCTGGGGCTCCCGCAGACCCAGCTTGGCCATTTCAGCGAGCCGCTGGTTCAACACGTTTTCGTCCACGTCACACAGCGCGACGACTTCGACGTCCTTCAGCTTCGCGTATTCCTCGACGTGTGCCCAACCCTGCCCGTGTAGGCCCACGACGGCAACGCGCACGCGGTCGTTGGCCCCGAACACTCTCTCGGGGTGAACGATAAAGCTGACGCTGCCGAGCGCCGCGAGGCTGGCGCCGCGTGTGGTGGATTTCAAGAACTCCCGACGATTGATTTCCGATTCCTTGGCCATAGATCCTCCTTTCACTCGGTGTGAGGGGATTATACGCTCGCGGCACTTCAAAATCCGCGCAGATTCCACGCGCTCGTGATAACACTTAGCGGCGAGGGAGGTGCCCTCGGAGACGGGGTGAGCCAGCAGGCCAGACAGAGTGTCGCTTTGCTGCGAGGCCGGATTCCGATAGACTCTGATTCCTATCTCGCGAAAACGTGAGCCTGTGTGGCTAGGCGGAGGGGAATATGTCCACGTCAAGCATCTTCATGCGGACTTTACCCTATGTACTGATGCGCTTGGTGGCCTACGCTATCTTTGGTCTGGTCGCCCTGCTCGTCAGAGGTTTCATGGCGTTCCTTGGTTATCTCGCCACGCGCCTCTTTAAGGAGGCGGGCGGAGCTGTCTTCGTCATTTTGCTTATCGCCATCGGGATTCTCTGGGGTTTGAAGAGACTGGCCGAGCGCTACGTCCTCTACTTGATTAAGGCTGGCCACGTGGCGGTGATTACCGAGTTGGTGCAGAAAGGTGCGCTGCCCGCCGGCGTCAACCAGGTCGCGTACGGGAAGGACAAAGTGCTCAAGCATTTTGCCACCACGAGCGTCCTATTCGGAGTGGATGCGCTGGTGGCCGGCTCGGTGCGCCAGATCCTCCGCTGGCTCACGCGCCTCGGTTCCTTTCTCGCTGTCATCCCCGGGGCGAAACTCCTTTTGAGCTTTGCCTATCGCGTCCTGTCCCTGGCGGGGAACTACATTGATGAGGCAGTCCTAAGCTATATCCTCATCCACGAAGACCAGAATGTGTGGCGCGCCGCGGCGGACGGCGTGGTCCTCTACGCGCAGAGCTGGAAGAAGCTACTGGGGCGCGCCGTGGGGGTTGTGCTGGTGGTGATGATCGGTTGGCTGGTGGTTTTCCTGATTAGCTTCCTCCCCCTGCTGGCAGTAGCTTCTGCGGTGGCAAGGGAATCAGGACAGCGCTTCCTGTTCGGCTTCTTCGCCTTGCTGGGCGCCTGGCTCATCGCCAACGTAGCGCGCTCGGCCCTGGTGGACCCGTTTGCGACGGTGGCCATGATTGTGGCGTACAACGAGGCAGTGCGCGAGCAGACGCCCTCGTACGATCTCTACAGCACCTTGGCGGGAGTCTCGCGGAAGTTCCGCGAGCTGGAGCAAAAAGCCAGACAGGCCCCGGCGCCCGGCGTTGCCCCCGTTTGATGGGGAAGGAGCTGGCTCAGGGCGAGAGGCGATTCCGCTCCTGGCGCGGTGAATCAGCCTATGCCCTTTTCCCAGCCAAGAGGGCGGACGTGCACACGACTACGGTAGGGACATCTTGGCCAGCGCGGAATTTCTCCTTGCACCACGCTTATTGCGGCCTGTAACCTCGATGGGTTATCAAAACTCCTCATTGCCGAGCGGGAGGCAATGAAATGGCAGTGAGGAACACGGATCGAGTGCGTGAAATCCTGAGCTCGTTTGAAAGCGACAATCCCGGCACGAAGACGAACATTGCGCGACTGTTGAACCCGGGGCGCCTGGCCGGCGTACAGTTTGGAGCCGAGCGAACGTTGAAACCGCGACTTCTCATTAATCCAGATTTGGGGCTTCGAGGGGACGCCCGGCGGATCGTGTAATGGCTGCTGGAAGCCGAGGTTCGAAGTGTGCGCGACCTGGTGAGACCGAGTAGTCGTGGTAAACGGAGGGAGTGAGTATGCGTGTGGCCATCGATAGTGATGATGCCGGAATCGAACTGAAGAGGATCCTCACCGAACATCTCCGGTCTCTGGGAGTAGAAGTGGAAGACCTCAATATGCTGGGAAG
>JALHUF010000625.1 GCA_022866195.1 Terriglobia bacterium | reverse complement strand
GTTTCGGTTCGCGACCCTTCGACGACGAAGGGGTTCCTGCCTGCATCACACCTGTGATCGAGCAGGGCACGCTCGGCAATTACCTCTTGAATTGCTACACGGCGCGCAAGCTGAACCTGAAGACCACCGGAAATGCCTCGCGCGGTGTGGCGGGGCCGCCCGTGGTGGGGCCGAAGAATTTCTACCTGGCTGCCGGCCCGCACCCGCCCGCCGAGATCCTCCGTTCGGTGCGCAGTGGTTTCTACGTGACGGAGCTGATCGGCTTTGGAGTGAACATCGTGACCGGCGACTACTCGCGCGGCGCCGCCGGGATGTGGATCGAAAATGGCGAGCTGGCGTTTCCCGTCGAAGAGGTCACAATCGCCGGAAACCTGGCGGAGATGCTGAACCACATCGAAGCCATCGGCTCCGATCTCGAGTTTCGGTCCGCCCTCGCCTCGCCGACGCTGCTAATCGGCGGCCTAACGGTTGCCGGCACCTGACGGCAGCGGCGAAACTTGAAACTCGATTGGCGAAACTCGGCCGAGTTCTCAATTTCGAGTTTCGAATTGCGAGATCTGCCGTGGCTGATGAGCGGCCAACTCGCTTCTATATCCTGAGTGCGACGGTGGCGCTGGCGGTTATGGTCGCCGCGCTCGTGCTCCTGCTTCACCTCCGTTCCCGCTCGTCCGAAGGCCTCGAAGCCCTCAGCGCGGAACAGAAAGCCTACCTGCAACAGATCGTGGTGAGCGATGCGCGGATGAGCGCGGCCGAGAATTTCCTGGGACATACGGTGACCTACCTGGACGCGCAGGTGACCAACAAGGGCGCAAAAGTGGTTCGGCAGCTCGAACTCGAATTAGTCTTCGTGGACATGCTCAACCAGGTGGTGCTGCGCGAGACGGCGCGTCCCGTCACACTCCGCGGCCCCGCGCTCAAGCCGGGACAGACGCGCGCCTTCCAGGTTTCTTTCGAACACATGCCGGCGGATTGGAACCAGGCGCCGCCGACCATCACACCCAAGCTGGTCCAATTCTGAAGACACAATCGGAGCTGGAGGCAACTGGTCCGAGGATTTTTCAGCGAGTGAATTCCTACCGGCCGAATTCCAGGCGGCGAATGAGCGGTTCCGGCAATGCAGCCTTACGCATCTTCTGCTGCACTTCCGGAAGCTTGTAGGGGGTGCGGTAGTATTCGACGTGATTTTTCTCTTGGTCGAAGATGGCAAAAGCGGCCCGCCAGTCGCCGTCGCGCGGCTGGCCCACGGAGCCAGGATTGATCAAGTAGCGCGTGCCCTCCTCGAGGGTTAAGACCAACGTGCGTCCATCCTGTTTCGAGGAACAGCGAACCGACTGAAAGCGACCATTGCCGGTGAGCATGAAGCCACCCTGGTAGTGGGTGTGCCCGAAAAAGACCGCGGGCGTGGCAAGGTTCCTGAGTTCCGGGAGCGCTTGCCCGGGGCCCAGGAGGTATTCATCCTCGTCAAGAAGAGACCCGTGCACGATTTGAACGCCCTGGACGGTGACGGGCCCCGGAGGCAGGGAGCGGAGGAACCCGATATGCTCCGCGGTGAGTTGATCCCGAGTCCACTGGGTGGCCAGGCGAGCCAGAGGATTGAACTCTGCGGCGTCGATGAGGCCCGAGCAGGCCCGGTCGTGGTTGCCGCGGATGATTACCGTGGCCATGGCGCGGACGCGTTCAATGACGGGGTTTGGGTCCGGCCCGTAGCCGACCAGGTCGCCGAGGCAAAGAACTTGATCGTACTTGCCTTGGGCCAGGGCGGTGCATTCCTCCAGGGCTTCCAGGTTTGAGTGGACATCGCTCAGAAGTAGGTAGCGCAAGTCCGGCCTCCGAACTGCCAGATTATAGTCCACTCCAGGCTCGGGCGGCAGAGCATTACTGGCGGAGCGGCAAGGCCCGGCTCCGCACTGGCGCGGGGAGGGCCCGAAGCTGATTTTTGACCTGTTCGCCAGATTCCGCTAGAATTAACATTTTGAGGCGGCTGTTAACGAACTGATTGACGAGGGCCTATGTTGCGCTTTTCGACGGCGGGTGAGTCGCACGGCCAGGCCATCGCGGCGTTCCTCTCCGGACTGCCGGCAGGGCTGCGCGTGGACTTTGCTTACGTGAACCGCGAGCTGGAGCGCCGGCAGGGTGGCTACGGGCGCGGCGGGCGGATGAAGATCGAGTCGGATACCGCGCAGTTCCTTTCCGGCGTGCGGCACGGGCAGACAGTGGGCACGCCCATCACGATCCTCATCGAGAACCGCGACTGGGAGAACTGGAAAGAAGTACTCGCGGTGGAGGATCGCCCCGAGACTCGCGCGGCATCCAAGCCGCTCCTGGCGCCGCGGCCGGGACACGCGGACCTGGCAGGATGTTTGAAATACAACTTCCACGACGCGCGGTACGTCCTGGAGCGGGCCAGCGCCCGGGAGACAGCGGCGCGAGTGGCCCTCGGCGCGGTGGCCCAGCTCTTCCTGAAAGAGTTCGGGATCGAGGTGGCAAGTCACGTTGTTGCCGTCGGGCGGGTGGCGCTGGCTGAAGATACGGTGCCCTTTGAGCGCGTGCGCGCCCTGCGCGAGCGCAAGGAGATGGTTCTGAATTGTGTGGACGCGGCCACCGAAGTGCGAATGAAAGCAGAGGTGGATCACGCGCTCAAAACGGGGGATTCCGTGGGCGGAACGTTCGAGCTGATAGCGCGCGGCGTTCCCCCGGGTCTGGGCTCATGCGCCCAGTGGGACGAACGCCTGGATGGGCAATTGGCCCAGGCGGTGATGTCGATTCCGGCGGTCAAGGCCGTCGAGCTGGGCAGTGGAATCGACAATGCGGCGACGTTTGGTTCGCAGGTCCATGATGAAATCGGTTATAGCCGGACGGAATCCCGCTTTACGCGCCCATCGAACCGCGCCGGAGGCCTGGAAGGCGGCATCACGAACGGCGAGGACCTTGTGGTGCGCGCTTACCTGAAACCAGTGGCGACGCTCCGGCAGCCGCTGGCCTCGGTGAATCTCGAGAGCAAGGAAACGGTGAAGGCGGCTTACGAACGCTCGGACGTCTGTGTGGTGCCGGCCGCCGGCGTGATCGGTGAAGCGATGGTGGCGCTGGTGCTGGCGCGCGCGTTTCTAGAAAAATTCGGGGGCGATGCGCTCCCGGAAACGCGCCGTAATTTCGAAACTTACCTGGAACAGTTACGACGGTTCTGAGAGTGACACGAAATCGTTCCTGTCAGTTGTTGGTTGTTCGTTGTCGGTTGCTACTGACAACTGACCACTGGCAACTGGCAACTGACTACCGACAATGATTTATCCCATCGTGAAGTACGGCGAGCGAGTGCTGGAAGCGCCGGCGGAGCCGGTGACGGTCTTCGACAAGGAACTGAAGAAACTTGTCGCGGATATGTTTGAGACCATGTACGCCGCCAACGGCGTTGGTCTGGGGGCTCCGCAGATTGGAATTCCCAAGCGGCTCAGCGTTATTGACGTCACCGTGGGAGAGAAGCCGGACGGCAAGCTTGTCCTGGCCAACCCGGTAATCGTTTCCAAGGAAGGACGAGTGGCCCACGACGAGGGCTGCCTCAGCCTGCCGGATTTCCGCGCCTCCACCCCGCGGCCCGAACGCGTCACCGTGCGCGCGCAAGATACCGACGGCAAGGAATTCGTGATCAGCGGAGAGGGTCTGCTGGCCCGGGCCCTCTGCCATGAAATCGACCACTTGAACGGGAAACTTTTCATCCAGCACCTCAGCATGCTGAAGCGCGACTCGATCAAGCGCAAGGTGCGGAGGCTGATGAAAGCAGGGCAGTGGTAGCGCCGGCCAGGCGCAGCGCTCAGCCCTCAGCAATCAGCCATCAGCGGACCTTCGGTTGCTGAGTGCTGACGGCTGATAGCTGAGAGCAGCCAATACTCGAAGCTTCCTAATCCATGAGACTTATTTTCTGTGGTACCCCTCATTTCGCCGTTCCCACCCTCCAAAAGCTCCTTGCGGAAGGCTTCAGGATCGAATTGGTGGTTACGCAGCCGGACGAACCTGCGGGGCGCGGTTACGAAGTGAAGCCGCCGCCAGTGAAGCAGGTGGCGGAGAAAGCAGGGATCCGCGTCTTCCAGCCGGCCAAGCTCAAAGACCCGGCGACTCAGGAGTTTCTCTCTCCATATCGTCCCGATGCGATGGTGGTGGTGGCCTACGGCCGCATCATCCCTCCCTGGATGATCGATCTGCCGCGGCTCGGGTGTATCAACCTGCATGCCTCGCTCCTGCCCAAATATCGCGGCGGCGCGCCCATTCAGTGGGCGCTGATGCGCGGCGAGCGCGTCACCGGCGTGACCACGATGATGATCGATCCCGGCATGGATACCGGCGACATCCTTCTTCAGCGCGAAGTGGAAATCCACGAGGAGGACACGGCAGAGACGCTCGCGGAGCGCCTCAGCGTGCTAGGGGCTGATCTGATGGTCGAGACCTTGCGGGGGCTCGCGCGGGGCGAAATCACCCCTCACCCGCAAGAGCATTCGCAGGCTACCCTCGCGCCCATGCTGAAAAAGGAACACGGGCGGATGGATTGGTCGCTGCCGGCGCAGGAGCTTGCCTGGCGCGTGCGGGGGCTGCGACCCTGGCCGGGCGCCTATACGACGTTTCGCGGCAAAAACCTTCACGTCTGGGCCGCGGTTGCGTTGCCCGCAGAGGCTGCCAGCCCGCTCGAGCCGGGAACGCTCGTCGCGGAGCGAGGGAAGCTTCACGTGGTCTGCGGCCAGGGGACGCGACTTGAAATAAAAGAGCTCCAGGTGGAAGGGCGCAAACGACTTTCCGCGCACGAGTTCTTGAATGGCGTGCACCTGAAGCCTGGCGAACGGCTTGGATGAATGGTGAATGGTGAATGGTGAATGGTGAATTGAAGAACGGAAGGTTTGGTTCTGGCCTGACGCTCGGCACGTTGCCCATGCTTCACAATTCCTAATTCGTTATGTTTGTATCGCCTGCCCGCGAAGCCGCCTATCGAATCCTGCGTCGCGTGGAGTCTGGCCGCGCGCTGGCCGTGGACTTGCTGCAAGGCCCGCAGGTGGCGAGCCTGCGCGAGGTTGACCGGAGATTAGCGACCGAACTCGTCATGGGCACGCTGCGTTGGCGGGGCGAGTTGGACTTTCAGATTGAGCGCCTCTCGGGAAAGCCGCTGAAATACTTTGACCCCGAGGTCGCCACCATCCTGCGTTTGAGCATCTACCAGATTCAGTTTCTGGAAAAAGTCCCCAAGTCGGCGGCGGTCAACGAGGCTGCGGAGTTGACCAAGGCGGCGCGGAAGCGATCCGCGGTGGGATTGGTGAATGCTGTCTTGCGGAAGTGTGAACCTTCCAGGCGGCGCCTGTCGGTGCAGGGAATTCAGCAGCCGGAATCCGAAGTCATCCAGAGCCTGCGACGTTCATTTCCTCCCTGGCTGCTGGAACGTTGGGAGCGGAACTTTGGACCACAGGCCGCGCAGGCGCTCGCCTGGGCGAGCAATCTTGTGCCTCCCACCACCTTGGGGGTTTGTGAGTGCGAGCCGGAAGACGTTCAGCGCCTGTTCGCGGCCGAAGGAATCCAGGCTGCACCAGGGAAATATGCTGGCCAGGCACTCGTGGTTCAGTCCGGCAACATACAGGCCTCCAGCGCCCTGCGTGAGGGATGGGTGGTGATTCAGGACGAAGCCTCACAGCTCGTCGGCGCGCTGCTGGCGCCCGAAGCGGGCGAGCGCGTGCTCGATCTGTGTGCGGCGCCGGGAATCAAGGCCAGGCAGCTTACAGGCGCCCTGGGCCGCGGCACTTTGGTCGCTTGCGACCTGAGCGCGCGGCGGCTGACTACAATGGTCCGCCTGCTGCCGAAGCGGGTCTGGCCAGAGGTGCAAATGTTCTTGATACGGCTCGATGCGGCGCGCGAGTTACCGTTCGCGCGCACGTTTCACAGAATTCTGCTCGACGTGCCTTGCTCGGGGACAGGAACTCTGGCGCGCAATCCCGAAATCAAGTGGCGCCTTCAGCCCAAAGATTTGACACGGCTCGCAGGGATACAGGAGAGGATGTTGCGAAATGCCCTGGAGGTTCTCGCGCCCGGCGGCCGGCTGGTCTATGCCACCTGTTCGCTGGAGCCCGAAGAAAACCAGCAGGTGGTGGAGAAAGTTCTTCAGGCCACGGAAGGATTTCGTTTACAGACTGCGGCTGAACTCTCGGCCGAATTTCCCGCGCTCGCGCCCCTGTTTGATTCACGCGGCTATTTTCGGACGCGGCCGGATTTGCATTCCATGGATGGTTTTTTCGCCGCGATGATAGTACGAACTCCTTAGCTGACCATGGAAAGGAAGGGCAAATCTAAAGATGCCTCATCCAATGCGATTCATTGTTCGCGCGACTTTCATCGGCCTGTTCTCCGTCGCCGGCGGCATTGCGCAAGAGTCCGCGGGCTCTGCCGCGGACAAGGCAGTTGAAACTGCCGCCGACAGGACGGCCTGGTTTCGCGAGGCCAAGTTTGGCATGTTCATCCACTGGGGGCCGTATTCCTTGGACAGTGTTGAGGCCTCGTGGCCAATCATGACCCCGGGGCCGAAGCCCGCCATCAGCGAGGCGGAGTACAGGGCACTCCCCACGCGATTCAACCCCGTGAGATTTGATCCGAGGAGCTGGATTCGTCTGGCGAAGGCAGCGGGTCAGCGCTATATGGTGTTCACCAGCAAGCATCATGACGGTTTTTGCATGTTCGATTCGGCTTTGACCGACTACAAGATCACGAACACACCTTACGGGCGAGACATCGTGGCGGAACTGGCGACTGCGTGCCATGAGGAAGGCCTGCCGTTGGGCTTCTACTATTCACCGCCGGACATAAACCATCCTGGGTTTCGCGACACTTCAAAGCTGGCCAAAGAGAATTGGAAAGGCGAGCCGGAGCGTCCTGAGTGGGCGACCTATCTTGACTATATGGAAGGTCAGGTGGGCGAGCTGTTGACCAAATATGGCTCGGTCGCGGTGGTATGGTTCGACGGCCTGGACCATCAGGACAAATACAACGGCATGCGTTTCCATAGACTGATTCGCCAACTGCAACCTGCGACGCTGATCAACAATCGCATCGGCCTGCCTGGGGATTTCGAGACGCCGGAGCAGTTCATCCCTGACGTGATTCCGACCAAGAGTTCGCGGATGCGAATGGCAGGGCTCGAACGCCCTGAAGTTCCGACCGCCACAGCCACTCTGCCTGCCAGCCCAGACGACTTCCTGTTGTGGGAAACCTGCATGACGATCAATAACACCTGGGCCTACAACCAGAACGACAGGAATTTCAAATCCACAGCCCAACTCATCCGGGCTTTGGTGCACGTGGCGAGCAAGGGCGGAAATCTGCTGCTCAACGTAGGCCCGACGCCCGAGGGCACGATTCAGCCGGAATTCGAGCAGCGCCTGCGGGCAATCGGGGAATGGCTACGAGTGAACGGCGAGGCCATTTATGGAACGACCTACGGCCCTCTGCAGAACCTCTCCTTCGGCAGAACGACGGCCAAGGGCAAGACGGTCTATCTGCACGTTTTCGATTGGCCCAGAAGGACCTTGGAGCTATCGGGCCTGGGTCTGAGGGTCTCAGAGGTCAAGCTACTGGCAGGAGGGAAACCGCTGAGGTTTCATCAGGCCGGAGACCGTCTGACGATTCGGATTCCTGCTCGCCCTCCGGACCCTCAGGTGAGCGTGCTGGCCATCAAAACCAGATAGTGATTCGTACCATCCTCACAGCGGCCCCGAGATTGCACCTCCATGTGCAGTGGTGTACAATATGGGCAGCTTCCTTTGGAGGCCCACTACATGAAGACAATCACTTTCACCGAGTTTCGGAAGAATGCGTCAGAGGTCCTGGATCTCGTTGAGAAGGGCGAGACCATCCGTGTCCTCCGCCACGGCAAAGGGATTGCCAAGATAGTTCCTGCAAGGTTGCGCGAGGCGAAACCCGCATGGAAGCGCCCTGGCCTGCGTTTGGTCGTGGCGGGGGCGTCGCTCAGCAAGGCCGTGCTGGAGGAAAGGCGGTCGTCACCTTGAACGTTTTTCTCGACTCGTCGGCGCTTGCCAAGCGGTATGTCCAAGAGCCCGGAAGTGATCGCGTCGAGGAGATTTTGTCCTCGGCCTCGTCTTTAGGGATTTCCGTGATTTGCCTTTCGGAAATTGTCTCTGCGCTCTGTAGGCGCCGCCGCGAGAGGAAGCTGTCGCAGCAACAGTACTTAAAGGCGAAGCAGGCGCTATTCGAGGACATCGAAGACTCGAGCGTGCTGAACGTCACGGAGCAAGTCATGGTGCGCGCCGTCGAGCTTCTTGAGCGGTGGCCGCTGCGGTCGTCCGATGCCCTCCACGTAGCCTCCGCAGCCGAGTGGTCCGCGGAACTGCTCGTTTCTGCAGACGCGAGGCAATGCGCGGCGGCACGGGGTTGTGGACTTCAGGTGGAGGAGTTGCCTGCCGCTTAGGCAAAACTAATCTGAAATCGGCGCACAGAGCTGAGAAGCTCTGCGCCAGCCAGCGGCTGGACAAAACATCAACTGTGCGGACACCGCAGACATGCCGAAAAGCCGCATGTATGCCAGCCGCGATTCGTTCTGTGCTCAAACCAGCGTGACCGTATAGAACCTGGCTGGCGCCTCGAGCGGAGCTGTGGCCAGAGAGCTCAAGGGGCTAGAGTGGAACCCCATCTCGACGTAATAGTCCAGCAGGGGGCTTGCAGTCTCTGGCGCTTTGATCTCAGCCTCGTAAGTTCTTCGTTCCACCAGCTTCATCGCACTGGCACGCCAGGCTGCGGCCCCTGCGGGCCGCGTGAAGAGCATAACGTCTGTTATCTGTTTCCCGCCGAGGGCGACAGCGAAAATGCGCACGCGTTCGCCGGGCCGAAGAGAGGTCGGCCGCGTGGGGACGAACACTCGCGGGGCGGCATTGGCGGCCGGCTGACGAACTTCCACGAATAATCGCTCCACCTCGGGCGGCAATTCGCCCAGGAATTCCTTCATCGACGCGCGCAGGCGGTAGAGCGCCAGGCGCTCGTATTTGTTGTGCATGGAAGCGAGTGTCCCGAGGTCGTTGCGTGTACTGACGATTTCCTGGAAATCCAGGATGGCTTCGCGCACCAGGGGCGCGAGTTTCAACCAGAGTGGGACGCCGTCTACGCGGACCTTCTGCCGCGCGTCTTCCGCCTTACCTTGCTTCTTCAGTTCAGCCGCCTGCTGGAGCACTTGATGGAGGCGGAAAGCCAGCGACCACGATTCGGCATAAGGCACCAGGAACTCCACGTGTCGTGCCAGGTAGTTAAGGCGTTCTCTTTCGGCAGGGCTGGAAGCAGAGTCCGTAAGGGCGCGAAGTGAACGAGCGACTTCCGCCTGCGATTGCTTTACCTCCGCCGGCGGCTCGTACCCGTTCCAGAACTGAAACGCCTCATCATAGTCGCCGGAATACTCGTGGATCTGGTAGTGGCCGTCTTTGATTTCACCGTTGAAGGAGCTGAGGATGCGGCGGTCGCGATCGGTTTCCTTGAGTATCTCGGCGAGCTTCTCGGCAGCAGGCGGCCGCGCCAGGGCTCGGGAGTAAGCCCGATAGTATTCGGCAGGTTGGAGTGTCTTCTCCCAGGAATACCGTGCCTGGAAGCCGGCGTTGGCGTCCGTGATGCGGTGTCGCCAATGGATGCCTAACAGCCCCTGGCAGCCGAAGCTTTCGGCGCGATCCATGTCTCTGACAAACCGATGGACGTGGAATTGGGGCAGCCACATCGCCGGGTCGTCTTCCAGCCAAGGGATCGGCCAGCGCTCGCGGCCTTCGAGTTTGGCGAATTCCTCGCTCACCGGGTCCCAGCCCAGGTTGTCGCTCAAGGATGAGAAGACAATGTCTTTCGGCAATTGTCGGTGGAAGGCGGCGACGTGCCGCACCACGCCGCCCCAGCCGGAGATGACCAGTTGCTTCTGCGGGTCGTGCCGCTTCAGGAAGTCGTAGGCCTGCCGGAACGGAGTCACCGAGAGCGGGACACCGGTCTTCTGGCTGGCCCAGCTCATGCCCTCGTCCTCCCACAGCCAGACGTAGTCCACCGTGGGATAGGCTTCGAGAAGCCGTCCCAGTCTTGCT
>JALHUF010000624.1 GCA_022866195.1 Terriglobia bacterium | reverse complement strand
GTTCAGCAAGAGGGACTTCCCAACGATTCCCCTGTCACCCGCCAGGTGTTCCTGCCAATACGCGTGGCCGAGCACGACCACCGAGGAGTGCCCCGGTTCAAAGTCCCGTGCGTCGAGCGTTCGTCCGAGTTCGGGCGCCACGCCCAGCAGGGGAAAAAAATCGGCGCTGACTTGCGACCCCTCAAGCCGTTCGGGAAGTCCCTCGCCGGTGCGGTTCACGTCCCACCCGTGAACCGCCGCGAGCCGCTCGAAGGCGTGATTCTCCTGGCTCCAGTCGCGAAGGTTGGCAGGAGCCACTGCTACACTGTCCTGGTTCGATGTCCCTGCCGTCTCATGCACGGCGACGACCCGGCTGAGGTCTTTGAACGGGAAAGGGCGCAGCAACATGACGTTGACGTTGCTGAAGACGACTGAGATCGCTCCAAGTCCCAGTGCCAGTGTGACTATGGCAATCGCCGTGAAGCCGGGATTCTTCGCCAGCATCCGTAAGCCGTATTTCAGATCCTGGAAGAGTGTGCCCATCGTTTGCCTCTCCTGCATCTCAAACTCTGTGCCGTCAATCTACAAGTGAACAGCGATTAGTGGTAAGTGATTAGTGCCGAGCGGCCAGTAACCAGGGGCTCGCTGCTGACTTCTGCTCTGGCATCGCTTCCCAACCACTCGCCACTCGCCACTAACCACTGCCTTACTCATGACGCAGCGCCACCATGGGGTCCACCTTCGTGGCCCGGCGCGCGGGAATGTAACACGCGACGAGCGCCACGACGCACAGCAGACTCACCACGCTCGCATACGTCAGCGCGTCCGTGGTTGTTACGCCCAAAAGCTGGTTTCTCAGGAAGGGCGTAAGTGCAATCGACAGCGCCAAGCCAACCGCCAAGCCCATCAACGTCAAGCGAAGGCCCTGGCCGAGCACCATCCGGAGCACATCCCCTCGGCGTGCTCCCAGCGCCATGCGAATACCAATCTCATGCGTGCGCTGGCGAGTCGTATAAGCGATCACCCCATAGATGCCCACTGCCGCAAGGATTAAGGCGATTAATCCAAACGCGCCTGCTAAGGTTCCGGCGATCCGCTCAAAAATGCTCCCCAGTTGCATGCTGGTCTTGAGGGTCGTTACGCCGAAGACCGGCAAATCGGGGTTGATTTCATGGACAGTTCTTTCCACTGCCGCGGCGTAAGCCTGCGGATCGCCCGCCACCCGCACGTGGATGATCACCGGATCACAGTAGTCCTGGAATAGCGGCAGAAAAACGGCGGGCGCCGGGGCATAAACCACGCGGCGGTACTTACCGTTTCGAGCCACACCAACGACCGTGAACCACCGGTCATACAAGCTGATCTTCTTGCCGATCGCGTCCTGGCCCGGCCAGTAGCGGTCGCAAAACTCCTGATTGACAATGGCTACCGGCTGCGACTTCTCGCCATCCTGTCCGGTAAAGTCGCGCCCCACGATGAGGGAAGTCCGCAGGGTCTTAAAGTAATTCGGACCTACGATGGCACGATCGGTTTCCATCGATTCGCGAGGCTGGGGGACGTAACCATCGGGATGGACATAGTCGGTATGGAGAGTGAAACTGAGCGGCGCGAAATCCGCCACGGTCACGGAGTCAACCCCAGGCAGGGCTTCGAGCTTCGAGAGCAATTGCCGGTGGAACGCGATGCCTTGAGCTTGCGAATAGCCGGCCGGGCCGAGCTCGCACCAAGCCAGCAGTACGTGGTTGGGGTCGAAACCGGGATCCAGCCGCTGGGCGTTCTGCAAGCTCCGCGTGAACAGACCGGCGCAAATCAGCAGGAGCAGCGAAAGGGATATTTGCGCCACCACCAGCGCGCTCGAGAGCCGTGACTTGCGGTGCCCAGCGGTCATGCTGCCTGCCTCCTCCTTCAGAACCGCAATCGGGGCGAGGCCCGACGTGCGCAGCGCCGGCAGGATGCCGAAAATCATGGCGGCAAGAATCGAGATGCCCATTGTTGCCAGGAACACCGTGCGGTCGGCCTGCCCATTGATCGTGAGCGGCAAATTCGGCGCGGGCGGAAAGAAGGCTGCGAACGTCCCGGCCGTCCAAGCGGTGAAAAACATGGCGACGACGCCACCCGCCAGGGCGAGCAGAAGGCTCTCCACCAGAAGCTGGCCTACCAGACGCCAGCGGCTGGCGCCCATCGAGAGACGGATGGCAATCTCGCGCCGCCGCGCCACCGAGCGCACCAGCAGAAGATTCGCCACATTCGCGCAGGCCAGCAACAGCAACACCGCCGCCAGCGCCAGCAGCATCGGCAGGCTCTTGTACAAGTAGACGTTCGCTCCAAAGGGCGAGCGCCAAAGCGGGTCCAGCGTGATCTGGTTGGGGCCGCGGTGCGAATTGGGAAACTGCTCGACGATGCGTTGCATCTGGAGGTTCAGTTCTTCCTCGGCTTGCCGGCGGTCGACTCCTGGCTTGAGCCTGCCGAGCACGTTCAGCCAGTAACTGTCGCGTTCGCGAATCTGCTCTCCCCGGTAAATCAAGGAAGCCCAAAGGTCCGTTCGCAAACCGGTCTTACATCCCTGAAACTCCGGAGGAGTTACTCCCACAATCGTGCACAATGTCCGGTTGAGCTGGATTGTCTTGCCGATAATGGCGCGGTCCGCCGCGAAATGGCTCTGCCACAGGGCATAGCTGATCACCACCGACGGCGTGCTTCCGGGCTTTTCTTCTTCCACAGGCAGGAGGCCGCGACCAAGGATGGGTTTCACGCCGAGCACCTCGAAATAATCCGCGGAGATGTACGCCCCGTAAATGCGCTCCGGCTGGCCCGTGCCTGTGATGGATACGTAATCGTCGTGATACGCCAGGAGGCCGGAGAAGCTCTGGGTCGTCGCGCGCAGGTCCGCGTAGTCCGGGTAGGAGAACGGCGGAGTAGGGTGTTCAGTACGCTCCCCCCTCATGACCGTAACAAGGTCGCCGGTGTGGGCTTGGCCGGGAATGGGGTTAAGTACCGTGGAGTTGATCCAACTGAAGATCGTGCTGTTGGCGCCGATGCCTAGCGCCAGGGTCAGCACCGCCACGACGGTAAAGCCCGGGCTTCTGGCCAGCATCCGAATTCCGTAGCGAAGGTCTTGGAGCAGTGTGCCCATCTTTGGCCTCGAATTGATTCAGCGGGCCATCGATTCATTTAGCCATCGGGTCATTGATTCATTGAAAGAGCGGCGTCGCGCTGGGTTGTTCCTCCAATGATTCAATCATCCAATGACTCAATCACTCAATTGCTCAATTCAAGCGAATCCGATTGAAGGCATCCCAGGCCGACATATCCGAGAGGATGACCTGATCGCCTACCTGCAGGCCGCTCAGGATCTCGATGGTATTAACCGAGCTGCGGCCCAGCTTTACCTGCACGCGGGCTGCTTCTTTGCCTCCCGCTTCGAGCTTGAAGATTCCCACGGTGCTGTTCGGCTGCCCGAACGCCGGACGACCCACGTAGAGCACATCCCGTAACCGCTCTATTTCGATAGTGCCGTCCACGCTGAGGTCAGGGCGCGCACCCTTGGGCAGCGCGCCTTCCAACTTTACGTCCACCGTGACCGTGCCGTTTTGCACTGCCGGGTCAACGCGCATGACGCTGCCGGGAATGATGCCGTTGCGCGTATCAATGGAAGCCACCTGGCCGATCTGCACGTCTTTGGCTTGAGTTTCTGGGATCTTGAGTTGGGCCTTGAGGCGCGTCGGCTGGGCCACTTTGGCGAGGATGGTGCCGGCCGTAACGCGTTGGCCAACTTCCACAGGCAGTTCCTGAAGCACTCCTTCCGCTCCTGCCCGCACGCGCAGGGAGTCAAGTTGGGTGCGCTTGAGTTCGTACAAGGCGCGGAGTTGCTCCACCCGCGCTTTCTGGGCGTCGAGTTGGGCTTTCACCGAATCGCTGCTGACCTGCAGCCGTTGCTGTTCGATCGAGTTGCGCGTAGTCAGTGCTTCGGCCTTGGCCTTCGATAGCTTCACATTCAAGCTCGCGCCCAAGCCGAGCTTGGCCAACTCCTCATCCTTC
>JALHUF010000623.1 GCA_022866195.1 Terriglobia bacterium | reverse complement strand
GTTGTCCGCGACGCGCTGCGAAAATACGACCCGAACCACCTCTACCTGGGCTGCCGCTTCGCCTGGCGCACGCCGGAGGCCGTCGCTGCCTCGGCGGAGTATTGCGACGTGGTGAGCTTCAACATCTACCGGTCGCGCGTTGATGCGAAAGAGTGGGAGTTCACGAAGACACTAAATAAGCCGGTCATCATTGGTGAATTTCACTTCGGGGCTCTGGACCGGGGCATCTTCCACACCGGACTGGTCTCCGCTCCCAACCAGCAGGCGCGCGCCGCGATGTACCGTGACTACATTCACAGCGTCGTTGATCATCCAGCGTTCGTGGGGTGCGCGTGGTTTGAGTACGTTGACGAACCGCTGACCGGGCGAACCTACGACGGCGAGAACTACAACATCGGATTCGTCACCATCACCGACACGCCCTACCTGGAAATGGTGGAGGCGGCGAAGTCCGTGCACGCCGAGGCCTACGCGCGGCGCCTGGGGCGGTAAGCACCGGTGCGGCAGGGCTGGATTTTCGGCGTTATAACGCGCCGTTCTGCCGCGCGAATGATAACCAGGAGCGCTTTCCCCGATGCGTCGTGCAGGTTCGTTTTCTATGACGCAGGCCATAAGGTCGCCGCGGCGACATGCTGCCGCCACTTATCCCCCCGGAGGTCCCCATTGAATTCTTCCGCGAGAGCATGCTCGAACTCATCATTCAGACTTCCACCAACCTACCCCCTGACGTGCGCCAGGCGATGGCCCGCGCGCTGAAGACCGAACAGCCCTCGACCCAGGCCGGCCAGGCCCTGGCCATCATCGGCCAAAACATCGATATGGCATGTGAGAACGAAGGGCCCATTTGCCAGGACACCGGCATGCTGACGTTTGAAATCAAGACGCCGGCAGCCATGAATCAAATCTTGATGAAGAAGCAAATCCTCGAGGCCGTGGCCGAGGCCACCAAGCGCGGCAAGCTGCGGCCGAATTCCGTCGATTCACTCACCGGCAAGAACAGCGGCAATAATCTCGGACCGGGAACGCCCATCATTCACTTTGAACAGTGGGAAGAGCCAGACATCGAGGTGCGGCTGATCTTGAAAGGCGGCGGCTGCGAGAACATGAACGCGCAGTACTCCGTACCCTGCACGCTCGAGCATTTGGGCCGCGCCGACCGCGACCTGGAAGGTGTGCGCAAGTGCATTCTGCACGCGGTGTGGAAGGCCCAAGGCCTGGGCTGCGCGCCCGGTGCCATCGGCGTCTGCATTGGCAGCGACCGCGCCGCCGGCTATCACCACGCCAAGCTGCAACTGTTTCGCCCGCTCGACGATGTGAACCCCGATCCCGTGTTGGCGAAGCTCGAGAAGGAAATCATGGAGCAGACGAACAAGCTGGGGGTCGGCACCATGGGCTTTGGCGGCCTCGTCTCCCTGATTGGCTGCAAGATCACCGCCGCCAACCGCCTGCCGGCGTGTTTCTTTGTCTCCGTGGCTTACGATTGCTGGGCGTTCCGCCGGCTGGGCGTACGACTGGACCCCGTGAACGGGGCCATCAGGCAATGGCTCTATCGCGATCCGGAGCGGCCGGTGGAACGGCTGGTGCCTGGCGCCGGATTTCAGGTGTCAGGCAGAGAGATTCGGTTGGAGCCGCCGCTCAGCGAGGAAAAAGTCCGCGCGCTCAAGGTAGGCGATGTGGTCCTCATTAACGGTCCGATGGTCACCGGCCGTGACGCCGTCCACCATTACCTGATGCACCACGACGCGCCTTGTGATTTGCGGGGAGCCGTCCTCTACCACTGCGGGCCAGTGATGTTGAAAGAGGGGGAGAAGTGGCGCGTGGTCGCCGCCGGGCCTACCACGAGCATCCGCGAGGAACCTTACGAAGCCGACATCATCAAGCGCTTCGGCATCCGCGCGGTGATGGGCAAGGGCGGCATGGGCAAGAAAACTTTGGCGGCGCTGAAAGAATGCGGCGCCGTCTATCTCCACGCTATCGGCGGCGCGGCGCAGTTCTATGCGCGCTGCTTGCCCCAAGTCACTGGCGTTGACTTGCTGGAACTCGGCATACCGGAAGCGATGTGGCATTACGAGGCGCGCGACTTCCTCGCCATCGTCACCATGGATTCACACGGCAACTCGCTGCACGAGGATGTGGCCAATGCCACGGGAGTGGAACTCGGGAAGGTAGGCGCTGGCAGCTAATTCGGGTTTCGGGATTCGGGACTCGGGGCTCGGCTCTGTCGGGGCACACAGCCGTGCGCTCTTCGTAGTGCCGGCGTCTTGCCATCAAGAAGGCTCGGAAGAGCAGACGCGCGTGTTCCCCCTCATGTAGGGGCCACCTTTAAGCGGGCAAACCGTTGGCCGGTGTGCCGATTCTCGTTGGCGGGTGTGCGAGATCACTGAGCCGTCCGTGAGGAAACATGAAGGTAAGATTTGAGGTCAAACTATTCCTGCCATTCCTCCTTCCTAGGGATTCGAAACGGTGGGGGAGCGAGCCTATTGAGTATGGTGTTGGTGACTTAAAGATAGGAATAGTCGTCTTGCCTCAGGAGAAGGCGGCTGAGGCACCCAAGCCACCCCGAAACCTGGTGCTGACTCACTCAGAAGACACTGGAGAGTTCCCTAAGTCCCAAATCACGTCGACACCGCACATGTCTTTCTACGACGTGCTGCTGGTCGCGGTGACAGGGGATCTGCATGACGTAGCCGATATCTACAAGCTGGAAGTCCGCTCTCGATACATCAACACCGCGATCAAATCTGCAAGGCGTTTTTTCCACTATTGCAGGGCGCTAGCAAAAGACACGGAGATATTCTTCGACACGCCCGAAGTGAAGCCCGATAACCTTTCTATTGACACCTTCCCTCACTGCGAAGGTTGGTATGATTCACAATCGGGCGCGCCGATTGGAGATAACACAGTCAACAAATCATACTCGGAGTTCGTCGGCGCACGCCATGGCTTAAGTCCAGTGCCCTGGCATAGGATTCGCTCGGCTGTCCGCTCCGAGGCGGAACCTCCACTCCATGTTCTTCTGATCCTGGACGCCCGCAAGGCTCTCGCACGGTATCAAGACCGTGTTGCAGTTGTGCTTTGCGCAGTTGCCGTGGAGGTGGCCGCAAAAACCTACTTGCAGGGGAGCAAGCTGGATAAGGATATCCTCGAACGTTTGGAGAAAGGCCTCGAACAGGATTTCTGCAACAAGTATTTCGACCTGCTGTTGCGACTGGCTGGTGCGCCCTCATTGAAAGAGGAGGACGCAACTGGGTTCAGAGCTCTGGAACGACTCTTCCGAGTTAGGAACAAAGTGGCGCATGAGGGCATCCCCTACTTTGAAAAGGACGGGCATGGAACTCCGGTGCCGCTTGACCATTTCGAAGTATCAGACCTTGTCGCTACGGCTGAGAAAGCCGTTGATTGGCTTGAGGTTGTCCCGCGATAGAGAATATGCGGCCCCACTTCCCACAGGCTGGCGCAGATCCTTCGGGTCTGCGGGTCAGGGGGCAATGGCGTCCATCGGTCGCAGACCTAGAAAGGTCTGCGCCATCCTGCGGGGCCCATTAGAGATGTCCAAACTTCACGAACCCTTGGAGCGGTCACCTGTGGACCCCGAATCTTCCTCGCAGCTTGAGACTCTGCCTGCTTTCCCCCCCCTCGGCAAACGAATCAAGGCACTCATGGTCTGGCCCAAGATCCCAACTTCGTTTTGGACCTTCACGGGCATGATCCAGGTCCTCCCGGAAAAGGCCGTCATGCCGCCGCTGGGACTCATCACGGTGGCCGCCTTGTGTCCCAAGGAATGGACCGTTCGCCTGATTGACCAGGCAGTGGAAGACCTTGGTGATGCCGACATACTCTGGGCGGATCTCGTCATGCTCAGCGCCATGCGAGTCCAGAAAGAAGGGTTTGAAGAGGTCCTGGACCGCGCCCGTCGCCTGGGCCGGCGTACGATCGTGGGTGGACCCTACGCCAGTGTCGAGCCGGAGGAAATGCTGAAGTTGGCGGATCACGTTGTGGTAGGTGAGCCGGATGAGGTGTTTCACCAGATCGCTCGAGACCTTGAAGACGGGACGGCGAAAAGGCTTTATGAAATCGAAGAAAAGCCCGACGTCACCCGGACGCCAGTCGCAAGATTCGAGCTTTTAAAAACGGACTGCTATGCCTCCATGCCGATTCAGTTCTCCCGCGGCTGTCCATTCCAATGTGAGTTCTGTGACATCATCGTGCTATACGGACGCAAGCCTCGAACCAAGCGCCCCCAGCAAATACTGGCGGAACTGGACACGCTCCTGAGTCTGGGATGGAGAAAGCAGGTGTTTATTGTCGATGACAATTTCATCGGCAATCACAAGCTTGCTCTCGAGCTGGCCCGGGAGCTGGAAAAGTGGCAGCGGGCTCATGGTTTCCCGCTGACGTTCTACACCGAAACGTCGCTCGACCTCGCCCGGCATCCGGCGCTGATTGAAGCGATGGTGAAGGCGAACTTTTTCTATGTCTTTCTCGGGATTGAAAGTCCTTCGAAGGAGTCCCTGGTGGAAGCGAAGAAGTTCCAGAACCTGGCGCTGGATCCCCTCGATGCCGTGCAGCTTCTGCAGCGGAGCGGGCTTTGGGTCACAGGTGGATTCATCCTCGGCTTCGACTCCGACACCGAAGACATCTTCACGCAGCAGATTCAATTCATTGAGCGCGCCGCGATCCCCTGGGCCATGACGGGCTTCTTGCATGCGGTGCCGCGCACCCCGCTCCACGACCGCATGAAGAAAGAGGGGCGCTTGATCGAATCCAGGGGCGACAGCAACGATTTCACGCCGCCGAACTTCCATACGGCTCTGCCCCCCGCAGTGCTGCTGAGGGGTTTTCAAAAGACCATTGCCTCGATCTACGACCCCACGAAATTCTACGAACGCGCCTGGCGTTCTCTCCGGAACTGGCAGAGCCGAAATTGCCAGCGGCCTGCCCGCCAGCCGACTCTGGGAAGCATTATCAAGATTGTGCTCCGCTCGATCTGGCATCAGGGCTTAAGGTCTTCCTACCGGGGAGCGTACTGGAAATACTTTTTCCAAATCATCGCCCGGTATCCGCTGAATCGCGCCAAGCTTTGGCTGGGCTTTACCCTCCTCATCTCTGGGCACCACTTTATTCCCTATGCCCAAGAGGTGGTGCGGAAGATTGAAGGGGAGATACGCCAGATCGGAAACGAGCCGCCGCCGGTCG
>JALHUF010000622.1 GCA_022866195.1 Terriglobia bacterium | reverse complement strand
GCGGCGAGCACGACGGACCAGCCACCTTGAATCAGGATGGCAAGGGCTGGGGTTTCGAACTTGGGGTGAATCCGGCCGACGGCGCTAAAGAAGACTCCATCGCGTGCCATGGCGAAATAAGCACGCGGTCCTCCCAGAACGTTTCCATTGAGCGCACCGAAGATTGAGCAGAGGATGAGCGCGGACACAAATGTTGCGCCGCGGGGTCCGGCCAGCACTTCCATGGCGGCCGCTGCCACACGCTGGTATCTGTTGTCCGCAAGCACGGCCAGGGGCAATACCCGCAGGTAGGCCAGATTCGCGCTGAGGTAGACGACCACTACCAGCAGTGTTCCCACCAGATAGCTGCGGGGCAAGACGCGGGAAGGGTTCTTCACTTCGCCGGCATTGAACGAGAGCATGTGCCAGCCTTCGTAGGCCCAGAGCGCGGCGATGAGGGCCGCGCCGAACGAACTCCAAGTGGTGTGGGGTGTGGGGAGCGGTGCGGTGGGCTGTACCGGGCGTACGCCCGTGGCGAAGACCGCGTAGCCCAGGATCACTGCTAATCCCGCCAGTTTCGCCAGCGTGAACAACGTCTGCACCACGGCCCCCTTCCGTACGCCCACGACGTTGACGAGCGTGAGAACAGCAATTACGCCCGATCCCACAAGTTTCTGTTCGAACGGGGTGAGCACCACAAAGGTCGAGGTGTAGATACCAAAGGCCACGGCCAGCGTGGCAATGGAGCCGGAATTGATCACCAGGAGCAGCGCCCAACCGTAGAGAAAGGCGAAGGGCTTTCCATAGGCCTCCCGGAGGTAGACGTAGACACCGCCGGCCTCTGGCTGAGCGGCTCCCAGCTCGGCCAGGGAGAGTGCGCCGGCCAGCGAGAGCGCGCCGCCCACCATCCAGACCAGGAACAGGCTGTGCACCGACCCTACCTGGCGGGCCATGTCGTGCGGAACCAGGAAAATCCCCGAGCCGATGATGGTGCCCACCACAATCGCGGTCGACCCCAGGGGGCCGAGGGCACGCGGCAGGGTTCCCGGTGCGCTTGCCGTCTTCGCGAGGGCTGAATCGTCGGCCATAGGTGGTGCGGCCCGACCCGTGAATGGCGGCCGCATTGCCCAAGGGTCCTTGCCCTAGGGGGCTAATCCCTGGAATTTCTTTACGCGCTCAGGGCGGGCCATTATACTGAGGGCCGTTTGGCGCGCCCAGAGAAGTTTTTCCTTTCCGGGCAGGCATCGCTAGGTTCGAGGTGAGCAGTGAGCGCAGAGGTTGATTACTTCCCAGAGCGCTTTCGGGAGCAGGTGTCGTTAGTGGTGGGGGGCGCGCAGGGCATCGGCAAGGCCATTGGCGTGCGCTTGGCGCGAGAAGGCGCGCATCTGGTCATTGGGGATATTGACCGCAGGATGATGGCGCTTGCCAGGCGTGAGATTGCGGCGTGGGATGGAAGCGTGCGAACGGTGTACTGCGACGTCCGGAGGCGTCGTCAAGTAGAGGCCATGGTGGCGCGCGTCCTCCGCTGGTACGGGCGGATAGATATCTTGATGTACGTCGCGGGTGTCGTGCGTGGCCTCCCCTTCGCGAAGACTGAAGAGAAGGATTGGGACTACATGCTGGACACGAACCTCAAGGGAGCTTTTCTCACCGCGCGCGCCGTCGTCCCACATATGATCAAACGGCGACGGGGCAAGCTGATCTTCATGGCTTCGACGAACGCCTGGGATGCGGAGGCAGAACTGGCTCCCTATAACGTAACGAAGGCGGGCATCTACCTGCTGGCCAAGACGCTGGCCCGCGAACTCGGCCCGTATGGGATCAATTCCAACGCCGTGGGCCCGGGATTGATCCGGACGCGCATCTCCGAACCCTTTCTGCGCAACCCGAAATTCATGAAGAAGTATGAGAACCTGATTCCCATCGGGCGCGTGGGTATGCCAGAGGACGTCGCCGGGCCGGCGACCTTTTTGGCGTCGCGCGACGCCGACTACATCAACGGAGTCCTGTTGTTCGTGGATGGCGGGCAACTGGCTTGACCGTGACCGTGCATCGAGAACGTGGCCGTAAGCGCAGGAGACAAGCCCGGAACCTTTGAGGAGGTAATTTCTGTGCTGGCATACAAGAATTCTCAAGAGCTATTCGCTTGGTGCAGGATTCCGGCGGAGGAGCTTCCCACACATCCGCAAGCCAAAGTGAAGCTGAAGATTGTTCCTACCCCGCAGGACGTGTACCAGGTTTTCGCGGACACCCTACTGGAGGAAGTGAAGACGAACAATGCTGCGGGGCGTCCTACCCGCTGGATTCTTCCTTGCGGCCCGCGGGGCGAATACCCTCTGTTCATCGCGCGGGTCAATCAGGAGCGGGTGAGCCTGAAGAACGTGCACATCTTCCACATGGATGACCACTTGGACTGGCAGGGACGCCACCTGCCGCGCGATCATCCTTTCTGCCTGAAGGGCTGGATGTTGAAGCACTTCTATGGACCGATTGACCCGGCGCTGAATGTTCCCGAGGTACAACGGCATTTCCCCTCTATCTACAACGTGGACGAGATGGCAGAGAAGATCGCGGCGGTGGGCGGGGTTGACACCACCTACGGGGGCATCGGCTATCGCGGCCACATCGCCTATAACGAGCCGCCTCGTTCGCCCTGGTACCGAGTCAGCGCCGAGCAGTTCCGCAATTCCACTACGCGCATCCTTCACTTGAACGAGGATACGCTGATTGCGCTGAGCCATCGAGCGGCCGGCGGGTGCTCGGACATCGTGGCGCCGATGGCCATCACGCTGGGTATGCGCGAGCTGCTCGGGGCGCGGCGTGTTCGCCTGTACAGCGAGACCGGGGCATGGAAACAGACCGTCATTCGCATCCTTTTGTTTGGTCATGTGAGTCCGGAGGTTCCGGTGACTTATTGCCAGGAGCACCCGGATTGCGAAGTCACCGTGGACGCGGCTACAGCGGCGTGTCCACCGCTTGGAATCTAGGGCAGGAAAGAGGGGCAGAGATGGAGCGAAGGAGCGTTGTGGTGGTGGGCAGCCACGTCCAGGGATTGTTCATGCGCGTGAAACGCTTTCCTACCGCGGACGAGACGGTGCTGGGTTGGGACTACCGGGAAGCGCTGGATGGCGGGAAGGGTTCGCATCAGGCGATTGCTTGCGGCCGCCTGGGGCTTCCCACCTCCTTCGTGGGTCGTGTCGGCAAGGACCGGCTCGGAGAGCGCGGCGCGCAGTGGATGAGGGAAGCGGGAGTTGATTTGACGTACCTCGGTTGGAGCGAAACGACAGCGACCGGCTGCGGGTTCGTCATGATCAATCCGGGCGGAGTCCCTGCCATCACTACGGCCATGGGGGCAAATGAGGAGTTCTCGCCAGCCGATGTGGACCGTGCCGCACCGGCGCTCGCTCAGGCGGGAATCGTTCTGGTCACCTTCGAGATTCCCGCGGCTACAGCACTCTATGCGGTGCGGCGCGCCAAGGAACTGGCAGCGTTCACTATCCTGACGCCCGGTCCGGCGGAGCCTTTGCCCAAGGAGTCACTCAAAGGGCTGGATCTCTTGGTCCCTAACCAGACGGAAGGTGGAGTGCTCATGGGATTAGGCTCGCGCGACCGGATTGCGCCTTCCGAGCTAGCGCGGCAATTGCAGGATTACTTCGGCGTTCCCCAGGTCGTCATCACCTTGGGGGAAGAGGGGGCACTGGTAGCGGACGGGGCAGAGCAGCAGATGGTGCCTGCTTACGAAGTCGAGGTTCTGGATACCCCTGGCGCGGGGGACGCATTTACCGCAGGGCTCGCTTTCGGGCTCATGGCCGGGGTTCCCCTGGCGGAGGCTGCGCGGTTCGGGTGTCTCACCGCGGCCCGCGCCATCACGATTCGTGAAAGCGTTCCGGGGTTCGGAACCTTCGCGGAGATTCAGGAGTTCGCCGCCGCCCACGGCTTCGACATTTCACCCCGACTCGTCGGGGCCAAACGCATTTCTGGCTGAGCTCAGCAAAGGAGGTTAGAGGACCATGGCTGTTGTCATGCGGTTTGTCCAGCGATTTCGGGCCGACAAAAGGAAAGAGTTCATGGACCTGGAAAGGGAATTTGCCCGCCTGGAACATGAAGGAGTGCTTACGCCTGGTCAGCGAATGGCTCCCATCGCCGCGCGCGACCCAGGCAACACTCTGATTTGGGAATCCACCTTCCAGGATCTGGCTGCTGCCGAACAGGCGCTGAAGGCCTTAGAGCAAACCGAGCAGCACCAGAGGCTTTTGGAGAAGCAAATCCCCTTTTTCGAAGATGCCTGGGTGGAATTCTACGAGGTTTTGGATTTCTAATCTACGTTCGATCTTAGAGGAGAAATCATGCGCAAAGCGATTCATCCTGCTGCTGCCCCTCGGCCGCGAGGCCCGTATTCCCCGGCGATTGTCGCAGAGGGTTTCGTATTCGTCGCCGGTCAAGGTCCCGTGAACCCGAAGACAAACGAGCTGGAACTTGG
>JALHUF010000621.1 GCA_022866195.1 Terriglobia bacterium | reverse complement strand
GCTGTCTTCTCTCCCTCGACCAGCAAGCCAGGCGGGAGCCCTAATCTTCCCATCCCTCACCGCTGAAGACAGTTGACGACGGCGTTAGGGTGAGGTAGTTTGCGTGTAGGGCTTGTTCACTTGGACGCGATATGGCCTTCTCCATCCGCAGCCTGAAAATCCGCCAACAGATCCTCCTGGTGACTCTGCCGCCGCTGGTTGTCTTGTTGTGTGCGATCGCGCTTCTCTTCTATGCCTACTGGATGGCGCTGCACGCGGGGCGGGGAACACGCAGGTCTCTGGAAAGCGTAGCGCAGGGTGAGCAGCTGTTGCGCCATGCGGCGGAGATGCACCTGGGAGTACGGGGCTATGTCTTCACCCGCGATCACGCCTTCCTGGCCCCTTACGAGGAGGCGGTCGCGCAGATTCCCGCGGAACTGGCCAACCTGCGGGAGTTGGAGTCGGACAGCCCTTCCCAGTCGGCGGAGGTGGACGCAATCCAACGGGGCCTCAACCGCTGGCAGACCGAGTGGGCAAATCCCACCATCACCAGCGTGAACCGGGGCAGCCTGGCGGAGTCCTCGCAACTGGTGACGGAGGGAGAGAGGCGGCTGGCCTCGGTGCGTACCTTGATGCTCACGCTGCTCGAGGAGGATCGAGCGGAGAACTACGCCGCCTTGCGCGAGACCGAGCAACAGATGCGGCGCATGCTGGGGCTGGCGCTGGGGGTGGCCCTAATGGTAGCGCTGGCATTGGCCATGGTCACGCGCGAGGTGGCGGGTTTGCTCGAGCAGCCCGTGCGCCAGTTGATTGAAGCTTCCGAGCGGGTCAGCCGCGGCGACTTCCAACCCTCCCTGCCTCCCCCTGCCGACAACGAATTCGGGATCCTCTCCCGGAGCTTCTCGCACATGACGAATGCTCTGCGCCAGGAGCGCGAGGAACTGGCGGCGTTGAACCGGTTCTCTGAAGCGGTGCCCCAGTGCACTTCGGAGGTGGAGGTTTACGATCACATTCTGCACTCGCTCAAGGAACGCTTTCGTCCCACCCAGGTGATGATTTTCAAGCTGAACCCCGCGGAGAACGTCCTGGAAGCCGCGGCCACGCTGGTCCCGCTGCCGGAGGAAGTCCGCGATTGGCCCGTCATCCCGGAACCGCATAACTGCAAGGCGGTGCGGATGGGGCGCCGTTTCCGGGTGAACGACGTCAAGGCGGAGCCACTCCTCTGCCCGGCGAAGTTTGTTGCCCCTTCGGAGGGGAGCTATTACTGCGGCCCGCTGATTGCCGGCGGGGTGATTATCGGCGCCGTGCGCGTGGAAGGGAGCAAGGATTTCTGGACCCCGGAGCGCGAAAGCCTTCTGGAGAGCTATCTGAGCGGCGCCGCCACGGCCCTTTCCAACTTGCGCCTGCTCGAGTCCACCAAGCAGCAGGCCAACGTGGACGAGCTCACCGGCCTCTACAACCGCCGTTTCGTGGAAGAGTACGCCCGGAAGCTCATCGCCATGGCGCGGAGACAAGGGCATCCGCTGGGTATCATCATGATGGACCTCGACCACTTCAAGGAGGTCAACGATGTTTACGGCCATGAAGTGGGCGATCGCGTTCTTCGCCAGTTTGCCAAGACCGTCACCCGCGCCTTGCGCGAGGCCAACGTGGCGGCGCGCTATGGCGGAGAGGAGTTCCTCGTCGTCCTCCCCGAGACGCTTCCCAAGGGGTGCCTGCTGGTGGCCGAGCGCATCCGCAAGGCGGTGGAACGCATGGTGGTGCCTTCGGGAACCGACAAGCCTCTCCCCCAATTGACCGTGAGCCTGGGCATCGCCGTTTACCCGGAACACGGGCAGGGGCTTGAAGAGCTCCTCCAGGCTTCCGACAAGGCCCTCTACGAATCCAAGCGCGCCGGACGCAACCGCACTACGCTCTACGTGCGGCAGGAAGAACCTGCCAGCTAGCTTCCCGTTTATGGAGTGCGGGAGCTTGCTCCCGCTTTTCGCGGGGGCGCAGCACGCCACGCTGGCCGTGTAGCGCTGGCATCTTGCCGGCATGCGCCCAGAGGCCGCCTGGACGGCGGCGCTACAGAAAGCGGCGGCAAGCCGCCGCTGCCCATCGCTGCGGGGTAGCTTCGGGTTGCGTTTTGCCTACGCGTCGAGTATGTTGCACATATGAGTCTGGCTGAGATCAAGCACGCAATTGAAGAGCTTCCCGAGGGGGAAAGGGTTGCTCTGGCGGACTGGCTCTGGAAGGTTGATCAGAGGGCCTGGGACACGGAGCTCATTCAAGACTTCTCCCCCGGAGGGCCCGGGCAGAAGTTGCTCAAAGAAGTGGACGCCGCGATTGATCGAGGCGACTTCAAGCCTCTGGAGTAGAGCCATCCGTTCATTTGCGCTTGCTTCATTCTGGGCTTGCTATCGAATCCTGCCCGAGCACATTCAGAAGTTGGCGGACAAGCAATTCCGACTTTTCCGTGAAAACCCTTCCCATCCTTCCTTGGGTTTTGCTCCGAAAGGAGAGGTCTGGACGGTTGAGATCGGGCGCGGCTACCGTGCTATCGCCCGGCAGCGCGGGGACAACTACTACTGGTTCTGGATCGGCACACACGAGGCCTACAACAAGCTCCTCCGACGGCTGAAGTAGCCGTGTAGCGCAGCATTCGCCTTTCAACGCTACGGTTCTCCTGTGGAGTGCCCGGACGTGGCGCCGCTCGCGGTAGCGGGAGGGCGGAGCCCTCCCCTACTGTGCTATCATGCTCACCCTGTGAGCCTGGAAACTGCCCGCAAAGTCTTGGAAATCGAGGCGAAGGCGCTCAGCGAACTCGTGCACCGCCTGGACGAGCGCTTCACCCGCGCCGTGGAAATCCTGTTTTGTTGCTCGGGGCGAGTGGTGGTGACCGGGATGGGGAAATCCGGAATCGTCGGCCAGAAGATTTCCGCCACCTTCTCCAGTACGGGCACACCCTCCTTTTTCCTCCACGCCGCCGAGGCGCTGCACGGTGACCTGGGCCGTCTGGTGCGCAACGACGTGGTCGTAGCGCTTTCCTACAGTGGAGAAACGGAGGAACTCCTGCGGCTGCTCGATACGCTCCAGCGGCTGGCCATCCCGCTCATCACGTTGACCGGGAATCTGTCGTCCACGCTGGCGCAGGCCAGTGATGTGGTGATTGATGTGGGAATCCGGGAGGAAGCCTGCCCGCTGGGCCTGGCACCTACGGCTTCGACGACCGCGATGCTGGCTATGGGCGACGCGCTGGCCATGGCTTTGCTCGAGAGG
>JALHUF010000620.1 GCA_022866195.1 Terriglobia bacterium | reverse complement strand
TGCTCCTGCTTATCCAGGGCACGGATGACGACAACGTCCACATGCAGAACTCGATGAACTTCATTGCAGCGCTTGTGAAGGCTGGCCGCCCCTTCGAACTCTACGTCCAACCGGGGCAGAAGCACGGCTTTCGCGGGGAGGCGGTGCGCAGGTTCCTCTACCAGCGCATGTTCGATTTCTTCAAGCGGAATCTCTAGAGGCACCGCGTGCGCCACCGGCGGAGATCTGCGAAGTCGGTGACGTGACGGGCGTGCGGCAGCTTGGCAGCTGCTTCGAAAACTGACAGGCCCGCCCCGCAAAGCCATCTGGCATCACTGCGCCGCAAGGGCTATAATGCGCCCCTCGCCCCGGAGGCTGCGGCTATCTTCTCTGCGCGTCGGCGAAGGGGACGGACTTCGGAGGCGCAGGCCGTTTTCAAGGAGGAGTCTTTCTATGACCAATTTCATCAATCGCAGAGAGTTCATACGTCGCTCGGGCCTGGTGACTGCCGGGACGGTGGCCTTGCGGTCCGGCAACAAGATCGTTTGGGCATCGGACCCGGGGCCGGCCTCGGTGCCGCCCAGCGAGCGGGTGCGAGTGGGGGTCATCGGTATTGGGATGCGGGCCATGGGAGTAACGGGCAGTTTCGTGGTGGCGCCCGGGGTGGAGCTGGTGGCCGTGGCCGATGTCTATGACGGCCGCCTGACGCGCGCCAAGGAGCTTTTTGGCGAGAAGCTGGAGACTACCAAGGACTATCGCCGCATCCTCGATCGCAAGGATATTGATGCCGTTCTCATTGCCACGCCCGACCATTGGCACAAACGGATGATTGTTGAGGCGATGGATGCGGGGAAGGACGTGTACTGCGAGAAGCCCATGACTTACACCATCGACGAGGGCTTCGAAATCATCGAGGCGGAAAAGCGCACCAAGAAAATCCTGTACATCGGCAGCCAGTTTGTGAACTCGCCGCTCATGGCCATGGCCAAGAAGCTCATCGACGACGGGAAGCTCGGCCAAATCACCCTGGTCAAGTCCTGGGAAAACCGCAACACGCCCACCGGCGCCTGGTTTTACCCCATCGCTCCGGATGCTTCCGAGAAGACGATTGACTGGAAGAATTGGCTGGGCTCGGCGCCGGAGCGACCCTTTGATGCCAGACGCTACTTCCGCTGGCGCTGCTACTGGGATTACTCGGGCGGCCTCCAGACCGACCTCGTGGTTCACCACCTCAACACCCTTCACTATCTGCTGGGCGAGACCGCGCCGCGCAGCGTCGTGACCTGCGGCGGGAGCTATCGCTGGAAGAAGACTTATCCCGAGGCCGAAGTGCCCGATGTGGTCAATTCGCTGTTCGAGTATCCGACCTTCACCTACAACGTCTCCCTTACCCTGAACAGTGAAAACCAGGGCTTCGGAACCTGTATCATGGGAACGAAGGGCACCATCCAGATTGACGAAGTGAAGATGACCTGGTTCCCTGAGGATCCACTCGAGGACTATGGCTGGATTGTGAATGCCTGGCCCGAGGCCCAGCAGCGAGAGTTCGTCAAGCAGAACAACCTGGTGGGCTTGAGCCAGACTTGGGCACCGGGCACCTGCACGGCACCGGAGAGGTATGAGCACTACTCGCTGGTTGGTGATCCCACTGACTTGCACGTGAAGAATTTCGTGGAGT
>JALHUF010000619.1 GCA_022866195.1 Terriglobia bacterium | reverse complement strand
GGCGATGAGGATCCGAGTCCGCCGTTTCCGCTGGTCAACCGGCACAACGTCTATCCCTACACGATGCTCGATGACCTGACGGACCGCCGGGAGCCGAAAACCTACAAGGCGATTTTTCTGGAGAACGAGTTTTTGAAGGCGATCGTGCTCCCGGAAATGGGCGGCCGACTCTATTCGCTTTACGACAAGGTGACGAAGCGGGAAGTGCTCTATCGCAACAACGTGGTGAAGTACGGTCTGGTGGCCTTGCGCGGGGCATGGATTTCCGGCGGCATTGAATACAACTTTCCCAACGGGCACACCGTGGTGACGGTTTCGCCGGTCTCTTCGCTGGTGCGGCGGAATGCCGACGGCAGCGCCACGGTGGTAGTGGGCGACGTCGACCAGGTTACCGGCATGCACTGGGAAGTGGCGCTCACTCTGCGGCCCGGCCAGGCGCGCGCGGAAGAGCGCGTGACGCTCTTCAATTCCACCCCGCTCACCAATCTTTACTGGTTTTGGGCCACCACGGCCGTGCCTGCGACTGACGATATGCAGTTCATCTATCCCATGCGTGAAGCCTACCCGCACACCAAGGGCGTCGTCTGGTCCTTTCCGATTCACGATGGCGTGGACTACAGTTGGTACAAGAGCGTGCGCGAGCCTACCTCGCTCTTTGCCCGGCAGGTCCACCGGAATTTCTTTGGGGCTTACTATCACAAGTCCGACTACGGCGTCGTGCATGTGGCGGATTTCCGCGAGGTGCCGGGGAAGAAGACTTGGACCTGGGGTGTGGCCGATGACGGCTTGATTTGGACGGACCTGCTTACGGACAACGATGGTGCCTATAACGAGATTCAGGCCGGGCGCTACGAAACGCAGTTGAACTATGAGTTCATGCCGCCGCGGCGCGTCGAATCATTTACGGAATACTGGTATCCCGTGCGGGGGCTGGGGGATGGTTTCGTGGAGGCGACGGATGAGTTGGCGCTCAACGTCCGCTTCCTTCCGGCTGCTGGCGAGAAGAAGCAGCACGTCGAGCTGGCTATCTCGCCGACCGTCGCGATTCCCAGCCCGAAGATTCGGGTGCTGCTGGGACCTAAATTGCTGCGCGAGCTGGCTCCGGCCGGCTTCACTCCGCTCGAGACCGCGAAGTTCTCTGTGCCGGTGGACAGCCTCGAGGAGGCAAGGAAGAGCTTGGTGGTCGAAATTCAGTCTGCGCGCGGGGAGACGCTCCTGCGCTGGTCCGCCGCGGAGCCCGTGGACGGCAATCCCGATTTCGTTCCCGCTGCCGGGACGCGAGGTCCGCAAGCGAAATCTCTCGATCAGATGACGGTCGAGGAACTCTTTCTCTACGGGGTGGAGCAGGAGAAAGACGGGAGAGAGACTGCTGCCGCGGAAATTTACCAGCAAGTCCTGGAACGCGATGCCGGTTACGTCCCGGCGCTTCTGAAGTTGGCGTGGCGAAGCTATCGCGCGGTGGATTTCCCGCGCGCGGAAGGCTTCATCACTCGCGCCCTCGTGCGCGACAAGTTTAACCCAGGCGTGCATTATGCCGCCGGGGTGATCTACCGGGGCTCGGGGCGCTTGACTCTGGCCTCAGACGCTTTTTGGACTGCGATCCAGTACGGCGGCGGCGCGGCACCCGCGTTTGGGCAGTTGGGCGAGATTGCCATCCAGCAGAAGAACTACGATCAGGCAGCCGAACTGCTTCGCCGGGCTCTGAGCTACAACCCTCAGGACGCGCTCGTCGAAGCGGATCTCGCCGTGGCCTTGCGTCTGGCAGGGAAGAAGGGCGAGGCGTGGACGAACATCAACCGGGCTCTGGAACGGATGCCGCTGTTTCCCTGGGCGCTTGCCGAGCGCTGGCGCATCGCGAGTGCGCGCGCGCCACGAACTCCCGCCGGTGACGAGGCGCCCCGAACCTGGGCGCGCTCCCTGCGGCGTGACGCCCAGACCTACCTGGATGTGGCCGCCTGGTATCGCAGCCTGGGTGACCTCGCTTCGTCTGACGCGGTACTCCAGGCGGCGCTGAAGGATTTGCCGTCCCAAGCGGGCTCGCCGATGGTTTATTACTACTTGGCTTCCAACGCGCGCTGGCAAGGGGCGGCCAAGCAGGCCGAGGAGTACGCTGCCAAGGCAGCGTCAGCGGCGCCTGAGAAGGTCTTCCCGCACCGCCTTGAGGATGCGCTGGTGCTGCACGAAGCGGTCGCGCAAAATCCCCTGGATGCGCACGCGCAGTACTTCCTGGGCAACTTTCTTTTCGCGCACGGTCGCTACGAGGAAGCCTCGCAGGCTTGGTTCCAGGCGCTGGGAGGTGGATTCGAGTACGCCGTCCTGGCCCGCAACCTGGGTCTGTACGCCTGGCGCGTGAAAAAGGACCTGGCGGCCGCAGCGGGGTTCTACGAAAGGGCGATCCAGCTTGCCCCTGATGATTACCGGCTTTATGTGGATCTCGACGAGATCTATACCCAACTCGGTGATTCCGCGCGGCGCGTGAAGCTGATAGCCCAAGCACCGGCCGCGGTTCTTGACCGCGATACCGTGCGGCTTCGCCGCGCGCTCATGCTCCTTCAGCAGAAGCGGTATGACCAAGCCCTCGAAATCCTCATGAACCACCACTTTAAGCCTTGGGAGGGTGGGGAAATCGTTCGTCAGGTTTACGTCGCTGCGAATCTGGAAAAAGGCAGGGCGAGCCTCGGGGCAGGAAAGTCCCGGGAGGCGGAGGAAACCTTCCGCCGAGCAACTGAATACCCTGTGAATCTCGGCGTCGGCAAGCCAAATATGCCCCACGACGAGCAAGCGCTCTACTGGCTAGGCGAGGCGCTCGAGGCCGCGGGCAACACAGAGGCCGCGCGGGCAGCGTGGCAAGAAGCGGCGGGCGGTGAGAGGAAGACGGGCGTGTCCCGGGTGTTTCAGGCGGCGGCCTTGCGTCGGCTCGGGCAGGAGGCAGAGGGCGAGAAGATCCTGAACGAGCTACTGGAGGTGAGAGAGAAGGAAAAGGCGAGCGCCTCCAGGCTTTATGTGGCCGGGCTCGTAGAACGTTTTCGTAATCGCGAGGAGCCGGCCCGAGAGAGCTTTCGCCGCGCACTCGAACTGGATCCTGCCTTCTGGCCGGCGCGCCTGGAGCTTGACAGGAACCTCTAACAGTCGCCGATGCCGCGCGTGGTGTGACGGATGGACGTGAGTTACGCCCAGAAGACCTCAGGCGTGCACGTCGGCCCGTCCAGGTGGCCAATCAGCTTCTTCTCCAGGGCTTCGCGGGAGACCTCCAGCTCTTGCCGGAGCTGGTTCATTTCCGCCTCCGCCAGGGCGGAGAAATTCCTCGCCAACTCGATGTTGTGCTCCAGCATGTCCACGCGGGGCATGCCCACCACCGCTGCGGTTACCGGCAGGCTCATTGAATAGCGGAGGAGCGGATCAAAGTCCGCCTTGCCCGGGCCGGTTCCCAGGAGAAATTCCTGCCCGGCCACTTTCATGGCGATGATGCCGAGGTTTTTCTTTCGGGCCGCTGGCAGCGCCAGCTCTTCCAGGCGACCGTTGCGGGTAGGGTTGAGCGCCATCTGCACGCAGTCGAGGTCGTGGCGTTCGATGGCTCGGGCCAGCACTTCACCGTCGGTATGACTGGTCATGCCGATGAAGCGCGCCATCTTCTGCGCGCGGGCTTCGAGGAGTCCCTTGAGAGCCCCGTCCGGGGCTTCGAGCTTGGCCAAATCTTCCGCGCGGCCCAAGTTGTGAATGTGGACCAGGTCCACTTGGCTCACCTGCAGGCGCTTCAGACTGCCTTCCAGCCGCTGCAGAAAGGCGTCGCGGGTTCGGTCAGGAATTTTCGTGGCTAGGAAAACCTCTTTTCGTCGGGTGGCCATCACTTTGCCCACGTGGGTTTCGCTCTTGCCGTCGCCGTAGGCGTACGCCGTGTCGAGGTAGGTGATCCCCAGGTCGAGGGCGTGGTTCAGGGCGGCGAGCGCTTTCTCTTCGTCCTCGTACATCAGAAAGCGGCTGCCGCAGCCGAAGGCCAGAATGGAAACGCTTACGCCGGTGCGCCCCAGGACCCGGTGGGGAAGAGGCGGAGTGACGCGCGGACTCGAAGACCCGACGGCTCCCAGGAGCGGCAAACCTGCTCCGGCGGCGGTTCCCACGGCCAATCGTTCGAGGAACTTTCGGCGGGATAAGTCTTTGCTCATGCTAACTCCTTGTTGAACTTGGACTGAACCTCCTTCGAAGGAGGCGATTGCCTAATTCGTGCCGGCGGAACGGAGCGAGACGCCGGGCTCACAACCGGCGTCCTCCGAACTCAACTTGATGTCGTCAAAGTCCCCGGTCTCGTCGAACGATCCGATGCCGATTTGCCCGCAGGTGAACGTCCGATCCACAACTGAAAAGAGGGGTGTCTTCTGGTCGTCGACAAAGACCTCGATGGAGCCCGTGCGGGCGTCCCGCGTTACGCGTACCTTGTGCCACTCCCGGTCGGGGAGCGCCGGCGCGGCTTCGGTTCCCGCGATGCGCCTGCGGGGCTCACCATTGACGATGAATAACCCGTTGTGAACGGGCTGCTCCGTACCGCGATCGCTGGATAGGTGCGTGTAGTAGAAATGCAGCGTATCCACGTAATTGAACACCACAATCATCGAGTGTCCCTCGCGCCGGACGCGGGCTTCAAACGTGAAGCTGCCGACGTTCGCGTTCCTCAGTCGTGCGAATTGCAGGGGCCGGCGCGGGACCCCGGGCTCGCGATTACGCAACAGGTGAAGAAAATGATTCCCTTCCTCGGCGCGAACCACCCAATCCTCAGGGTAGGGGAACTCCCAGCGGCTGAGATCGCCGCTTGCGAAGTCATCCTGTAGGAGAATTGACTGCGAATTGGTCTCCGCAGCGCGAGGAGGGGAAAACGTTAGCGCCGCGAAGCCACAACCGAGCAGCAGGCATATCAGCCAGCGATTCATTGCAGAAGCCCCGACATGGAGATCGCGGTTAACCGAATATCGCCCGGCTCATTATACGGATTTCGTCACCGGTTGGCACGGTTTATCCCAGGCATGTCCCTCAATCGCCAGTCTGCTAGGAGCGGGGCAGCGAAGCGCTGTCGCTAAGGCCTGACCGGGAGCCGGGAGGCGAATTTTCCATTTCCAACCTTGTGCAAATCGGCTATAAGTCACACGCGGCCTCGGCGGAGGGGGACGAAGAGGTCCATGTTCTGAACGGGCGGTTGCAGGTTCTTTTCCGGTGAGTTTGAAAACTTTGCGTCCATCTTCGAGTGTCTCTCTCTCCCTGCGCGTCCTTCCCATCCTCTTCTTTTTCTCGGGCGCGTCCAGCCTGATCTTTGAAACCATCTTCACGCGTCTGCTCACGTACACATTCGGGAACACCGCCCACGCCGTGAGCACCGTGCTGGCAGCCTTCCTGGGCGGCCTGGCATTGGGCGCCTATCTGTTTGGACGCTGGGTCGACCGCCGTCCTCCCACGCTTTGGATCTATGGTGGGCTGGAATTGCTGGTCGGCATCTACTGCCTCTTCATCCCGCGGCTTTTCGCCCTGTTGACTCAGACCTACGTGGCGCTTTACCACAGTCTTCACTTGGGTCCGGCGGGCTTGACTTCAATCCGGTTAGGCTTGGCTGGGGTAGTCATTCTGCTGCCCACAGTGCTGATGGGCGGCACGCTGCCGGCGCTCGCCCGTTACGTCTCCGCGCAGCGCTCGGACTTTGAAGCGGAAGTCAGCAGGCTTTATGGCTGGAACACGCTGGGCGCAGCCCTGGGGACACTGGGCTCCACGTACCTGCTGATGCCCTGCTTGGGAGTTCGCGGCACAATCGGATTAGCTTGTGGGGTTAACTTCGCGATTTTCCTTTGCGTGGCGTTGCTGGCCTCCCGTCCGACCCTCTCCACTGAGTTGGAGGAGATTGGCGGCGCGCCGCCTGCGGCTACGGAGTTCCTGCCCGCGGAGGCACACGCCCTCGTGCTCGTTCTCGGAGCCTTGCTGACCGGCGCCGTGGCTCTGGCGTACGAAGTCATTTGGACTCATGTTCTCGCCTTC
>JALHUF010000618.1 GCA_022866195.1 Terriglobia bacterium | reverse complement strand
TGAAGGAGAGGAGTCACGTCGTAAGTGGTGTACAAAACTCGCTTGTCGTAAGTGGTCCAACCCGGATCGAGCACGTTGCTGCCTGCCTTTGCCCCGTTAATCCGCAACTCGTAATAGCCCAGGCCGCAAATGTAAACCCGTGCCCGGGCCACCGCTTCGGCAAGCTGGAACTCGGTGCGGAGCTGGTTCGCGCCGCCGATCCACTGACCCTTCCACTCGTCGGCGGAGAGCAGTCCCATCTCGAATTGCACCACGCGGCTGTATGGGCTGGCATTGCCATCCTTGTCCCAGCTACGGACCTTCCAATAGTACGCGGCGCCGCTTGCGAGCGGCTTGCCGCTGTAAACCACCTGCGTGGAGTCCTCAGACACGACTTTTCCACTATCCCACTGGTCGCCCTTGTCCTGGTCGAGAAGCCCGGGCTGCGTAGCGACGAGGATCTGGTAAGCGGTCTGGTTCTGGCCGCGGGCGGTGTGGTCTAGCCCCCAGGCAAAGCGCGGTTGGCGCACGTCGATGCCCAAGGGATTCGACAGGTATTCGCAACGCAGGTTCTGCGGCGGCAACGGGCCGTCCGCACCCAAGGCGGAACCCAATGCCCATCCCAGAAAGGTCAATAGAATTGCACTGAAGGAGAGCCCTCGGCGGATACCGTTGACTTGGTCCATGGCACACCTCGCATCTGTCATGAGGGACAAGCCCGAGCATCCTCCTGCGCGAGGCCTCGCCACTTGTCACTCGTCACTTGTCACTGCTTACCCATCTCTTTCCACCGCTCGCGGAACGTCTTGGGCGCGAGGGCCGGCAAATCACGCCCCTCGGTCCAGCCGGAAAGCGGGTAAAGCGCCAGGCGGCGAATCCATCCCTCGCGCGCGATGAGCCGTTGGCCGAGGCGCGCCAGGCGGCTGCCCAGGGAATACGCCCACGGTCGCTTCATGGCCCATGCCCAGAGGCGCATCAGCGTGCGCTCAGAAACGAGCGCACCCTTCTCTCTGGGCGCCCTGACTTGCTCCTGCGCCTGGCTGCGCAGTTGTAGCAAGAGATCGGGAATATTGATCTTGACCGGACACACGTCCCGGCAAACAGCACACAGCGAGGAAGCAAAGGGCAACTCGCGGGCAGATTCGAGGCCGAGCAATTGCGGGGTAATCAGGGCGCCAATCGGCCCGCTGTACACCCAGCCGTAAGCATGCCCGCCGATTTTCCGATAAACGGGGCAGGCGTTCAGGCAGCCCCCACAGCGGATGCAGTAGAGCACCTCGCGCATTTTCGAGTCCGCAAGCGTGGCCACCCGGCCATTGTCCACGAGCACCACGTGCAGCTCTTCGGGGCCGTCTTCACCCGGGCGGCGCGGTCCGGTCAGCAGCGAGGTGTAGACGGTCAGCTTCTGGCCCGTCCCGGAGCGGCCCAGCAGGCGCAGAAAGACCGCAAGGTCGGCCAGCCGGGGGATCAGCTTCTCGATGCCCACGAGCGCCACATGAACGCGGGGGGCAGTGGTGGAGAAGCGGATGTTCCCTTCATTCTCCACCAGCACGATTGTCCCGGTTTCCGCGACCGCGAAATTCGCCCCGCTCAAGCCCAGGCCCGCGCGCGCAAATTTCTCCCGCAGCACCCGCCGCGCGATGGCGGTCAATTCCTCGGGCACGTCGGTGGGCTCGGAATGGATGTGGGTGACGAAAAGCTTGGAGACATCGTGCCGCGTCATGTGCATGGCGGGCGCCACGATGTGCGCGGGGCCCTCGCCGGAAAGCTGAACGATGAATTCGCCCAAGTCGGTCTCAAAGGGGCGAACGCCCGCGGCTTCCAGCGCCCGGTTCAGCCCGATCTCCTCGCTGACCATGGTTTTTGCTTTGACGATTTCTCGGGCACCCGCGCCCTCAGCGATTTCCCGCACGACGGCGCAGGCCTCGGCAGCGGTTGCCGCCCAGTGAATATGCCCACCGCGCCTTTCGGCGTTCTCCGCAAACTGCGCGAGGTAGTAATCCAGGTGCTCCATCACCTCGCGCTTGAGCGCGTAAGCCCGCTCGCGCAGCCGTTCGAATCCCGGAAGCTCGCTGATCGCTTGCAGACGATGGGTATACAGGCGCAGGGTGGAAGAGCGATAGGCTTCCTGGAGGTGCGCGTCGGCCAGCACTTGGCGCGCGCGCTCATGGATCTGCCCGCTCTGGATTCTCGTTTTGCCCATCTCCAATGAAGGAGCCGGCCTCAAGGCCGCCTCTATTCTCGTTTTGCCAACAGCTCTGCCAAGTGCATCGTCCGCAGAGGCAATCCCTGGCGATGGATCACTCCCGCCAGATGCATCAGGCAGCCTGCGTCATTCGCCACCACGTACTCGGCGCCGGACGCAGCCACCGCCCGCAGCTTCTCCTCCCCCAGGGCCACCGAGACTTCGGGGAACTTGACAGAAAAAGTGCCGCCGAACCCGCAGCACAACTGGTGGTCGCCGAGTTCAAGTAGCTCAACGCCCCGCACCGCGCGGATCAACCGCCGCGGCTCTGTCTCGACACGCAGCTCGCGGAGAAGGTGGCAGGAATCGTGATAGGCCACCCGATGGGGGAAGCTGGCGCCGACATCCTCAACCTCTAGAACCTTCACCAGGAACTCGGAGAACTCAAGAAACCGGCTGCGCAATCGCTCGACCTTTCGCAGGCGTTCCGGATCGTTGGCAAAAAGCTCCGGATAGAATACCCGCACCATCGCGGTACACGAGCCCGAGGGCGCCACCACGTAGTCTGCGTCGTCAAACAGGTCCAGGAGGCGCGCCGCTACCTCGCGGGCCTCCCGACGGTATCCGGTGTTGAAAGCGGGCTGCCCGCAACAGGTCTGCGCGGGGTTGAAGGTCACCTCCACTCCCAGCCGCCGCAACACCTGAACGAGGCATTCCCCCATCTGGGGAAAGAACTGGTCCACCAAGCAGGTGATGAAGAGCGCCACGCGCGGTTGCGTCGCTCTCGCTGCCAGGTTCACGCGACTTTGCCCTCCGGAAAACGTTCGAGGACTTCGGGGTCATAGAGAGGAATGACAATGTCGGCTGCTTCGCGGATGCGCTGGTAAGCAGCCATGCATTCCGGCAGGCTTTCCATGATGCCCAGCGGGTGGTTCTCCTCGATGTTCCCGTACTTGAAGCAGCAATCGGTCACCGCCACGCGCCCCGCGGCGGTCTCGATCAGGAAGGCCATCGAGGAACGATGGTGGGTACCCACCCAGAACGCCTCCAGGCCAGGCAGGAGCGTTTCTTCCTCCTCGAGCAAGCGGAGCTTCTCGGGAGCTTCCAGTGTCAGGTACGCCAGCACCTCGTCGGGGATACGCAGCTTGCGCGGCACATGCATCTCGTAACGCGGGGCATGGAAGTCCTCGATCCAACCACGGCGCGAAATACAGACCTTCGCATTCCGGAACAAGGGGAGGTTGCCCACGGCGTAAGCCTGCAAAGGTGTGATGAGAACCAGATCCACATCAACGGGCGTGACGCCGTGCCGGCCGAGCGCCATCTCCGGACACTCCCTCTCACGGCGCACCAGGGCCCCGCGTTCGCCGAAGGCCGCCGTCCAGCGGGCGTTGAGCGCCGTGAGGTCGGAAGGCGGGCCAGTATTGATTACCGCCACCTTCCCTTCCCCCCGCACCAGGACCATGTAGAAGTAGAGCTCTTCCCACGCTTCCCAACGGTCCATCCAGTAGACTTCCGGGCCACGCACCTGACACTGGCCCATCTTGAGGACATCAACGTGGTAAGGCATGGGCTGCGCCTCGAAGAGCACACGCTACTGAAATTCCGGAGGGAGGTCAAGTCATCTTCGGATGGGAGGAGTGGTTCATTGGACCATTGATGATTACTGCCGGCGCACCGCCCCCAGGAAGATGGCGCAACGGGGAAGGCGCAGCGAATATCGGTCGCAACCGAGGCGCGCGTCCGTGATAAAATCCCCACGAGAGCGTCCGCGATGAGTCTGCGTGAGCGCATTCGAACACTCTTCCGCCTCTTCCTGCTCTTCACGGTGCTGGTAGCCGTTGCCCTGATCAGCGCCATCACCACCATCCGCCTGAGCATCCGAGGCCACCAGGAGATTATGCCGAACCTGGTCGGCGCACCGCTGGAAGCGGCACAGCGCATCACGAGCGGCCTCGGCCTGGAGATAAAGGTGGAGGACAAGCTCTTCAGTGCCCAATATGCGGCCAACCAGATCGTGTCTCAGCAGCCGCCGGCAGGCACGCGCGTCAAAGTGGGTCAGCACGTTCACGTGCTGGTCAGTCTGGGGTCGCCGCGGGTGGCCGTACCGAATCTGGTGGGTACCAGCCTTCGGGCAGCACAAATCACCACGATTCAGCGGGGGTTGACGGTGGGTAATGTGGCTGCTCTGCCCTGGGCCGGGGCTGAACCAGACCAGGTCGTGGCCCAAGATCCACCCGCCTTGACGGCGAACGTGCACAGTCCCGTGGTGAATCTGCTGGTGTCGCGCGGCGAATCCCCTCCCGCCTACCTGTGCCCTAATTTTGTGGGTCAGCCGCTGGCGGCCGTCCGCCGTACGGCCGAAAAAGCAGGGCTTAAAATCGGCTCCGTGACTCCCGTTCCCACCGACGCCGCCCCGCAAGGAACCATCCTCGATCAGTCCCCGGCACCGGGGAGCAAGATCAGCTCCGACACGGCCATTGGTTTTCAGGTGGCGCAGTAGCTTTCCTGCCAAGTAGCACCCGAGAGCCTCAAGCCGCCGCCGGGGATATGCGTTTTACTGTCTGCGGCACGCCGCCAACGCCTGGCTGACTAGAACCGAACCCGCAGGTCAGGCCCGCCAGTCAGCAAATTACCTTCGGCCCCTCGTGACGAATCCTACCGACATATTGTCGTCCGTGGGTAAGATGAATCCGTCCCACCGGTTGCCGCCTATGTTGAAAAATTCCAAGGACTCGGCATGAAAACTGCAACATAGTGTCTGATGTTCCGGATGGGCAGCATATTTGTCTTCGGTTTCTGGCACTCCATACCCAATATGCGTGGAATGCCTCAGATTCGAGCCTTGATATCCCTCGCCATTCTCGAGGGCAGAGATTGCCTTGGGAAGACGCTCCTTGCCGTAGTGGGCGGCAGGGGAAAAGGGCGACAGAGGCGAGGAGTTTCCCCTCTTGGCCTGTTCCTCCCCGTCGCGCTTCTGGGGGCGGCGACGGTGCTTCGCGCGGCCGACGATTGCCTCTCCTGTCACGCCCCATCCAGCGGCCTGACGAACTCGCGGGGCAAGACCATCACGGTGAACCCGGAGGCTTTCCAGAAGAGCGTTCACAAGGACCTCCAATGCGTGGACTGCCACGCTGGTGCGGCGAAGTTCCCCCACACGGCGAAGACGGCTTCGGCCTCCTGTCTTGCGTGCCACGCCGAGGTTTCCCGCGACCTCTCCACCGGAACCCACGCCGTGCTGGGCAAACCTGACAACTCCCAAACCTGCATCACCTGCCATGGTGACCACAACGTGGCGCGGCCCGCCACGCGCGGCACCGAGCTCTGCACCACTTGCCATGAGGCCGAGGTGAAGCAGTTCACGGCCAGCGTCCACGGGCGGGAGCAGGGTCGCGGTAACGGCGACGCCCCGAGTTGCCGAAATTGCCACGGGCCGACCCACCGCGCGGTCGCGGCTGGCG
>JALHUF010000617.1 GCA_022866195.1 Terriglobia bacterium | reverse complement strand
GGTCCCAGGGTGGAGCATCTGTCTCGAAGGTGGCGTCGCCGGCGTGAATGCCCTCCAAATAGATGGCACGCACTCGCTCCCAATCGCTCGGCTGCATGGCGACTACAACGTAGCCTGGTGTGGACGTCGCGCTCATGGTCGGATGACTTGGGTCGGGTTGGCTTTTCGGCACGCTGCGGCAAAGGCGGGAGCAAGCGTGCGCTAGCCGAAGAAGTCTTTCACCTTTTCCGCCACGCGTCTCTCCAGCGGTTCGTTGTCGAGACGCAGTGAGCGACTAAGCACCTCGATAAGCTGCCGCTGTTCCCGCGAAAGGTGCTTGGGGATCACCACATGGATTGTCACGTAGATATCGCCGGGCCCGTGGCCGTCCAGGCTGGGGAACCCCTTGGCGCGCAGGCGAAAGACCGACCCGGACTGTGTCCCCTCGGGAATCCTCAGAGATTCATGGCCGCGCAAGGTAGGGACTTTGATTTCCGCGCCGAGGGCAGCCTGGGAGAGAGATATAGGTATTGTGCAGTAGAGGTCGTTGGCACGTCGCTCGAAGAACAGGTGCTCCCGGACCTTCAGAACGACGTAGAGATCGCCAGGCGGCCCGCCGTAGGACCCCGCCTCACCTTCGCCACTCATGCGCAGGCGAGTTCCGTCGTCCACCCCGGCGGGAATCCGGAGCCCGAGGACTTTCTCCTGGCGCACCCGTCCCTCGCCGCGGCACTCGGGGCAGGGCTCGCGGATAACCTGGCCGAGCCCTTGGCACTGCGGGCAGGTGCGCGCGATTGAAAAGAAGCCCTGCTGCGTTCGAATCTGGCCCCGACCTCCACAGGCCGCGCAGGTCACAGGTTCACTGCCCTTCTTGGCGCCGCGTCCGCTGCAGGCGGAGCAGTTCTCCGGGCGGGGGATCTTGATCTTGGTCTCGAGCCCTATGGCGGCTTCGTCAAAGGATATCTCCAGGTCGTAACGCAGATCGGCACCGCGCTGGGCCCGGGTCCGCCGCGGGCGTCCCCGCCCGAAAAGATCCCCGAAGCCAAAGAAGTCGCCAAAAATATCCTCAAAATCGGAAAAGATGATGGAGGAGAAGTCGGGCGTAAATCCGGCGGCGCTATCAAAGGCAGCGTGCCCGTACCGGTCGTAGGCCGCGCGCTTCTGAGAATCCGCCAGAATGCCGTAGGCTTCCGTAATCTCCTTGAATCTCTCTTCCGCCTCTTCCGTGTTGTTGGGATTGCGGTCTGGGTGATGCTGGAGAGCGAGCTTCCGGTAAGCGCTCTTGAGCTCCTGCTCGCCGGCGTCGCGTGCTACCCCGAGAACTGCGTAGTAGTCCCGCCTGTGGTTCAAACGATGACCTCACTCGCCCAGTCGTTGTCCGCTCATTTCGGATCCCCGGAGGAGGCTGGCTGTTGCGCCGGGGTCTGGAGATTCTCCGGGCGTGGGGCGACCGCAACCTTCACGATCGCCGGTCGCAGCAGACGCTGCCTCAACTTGTAGCCGCGCTGCAGTTCTTCCACGATCTCCTGGTCGCGGTATTCCGATGTGGCGATAGTCTCCACGGCCTGATGGAGGCGCGGGTCAAAAG
>JALHUF010000616.1 GCA_022866195.1 Terriglobia bacterium | reverse complement strand
GGATGCCAGCCCGGTTCGCGGCCCACCTCGAACAGGCTCAGTCCGTACAGAACTTGTTGCTCGCCCCCGCGCGCCAGAGCCCCTGCCAGGATCTCGGTGGTGGTGGAGTCCAGAGTGCCGGCGGCAATCCGTTCCGGGTCCAGGGTGCGCCTCTCGATGGCCCGCCGCAGGACGTTTAGGTACTCCCGGCGCACACCATAGGCCACGGCAATCCAGCCCGCCAAAACCACAAAGTTCACCAGGCTCATGCGCCCAGGGCGGAATTTCAGCACGTTCTGGAATAGCAACATCACCAGAGCCGCTACGCCATCGGCCGCCCGCCAGATGAAACCATCAATGAACGACTTGATCTGATTCTTGATGTCCGGAGGAGCTACGGGCAGGTAGAGCAATTCGGTGGAAGACTTGTCCAGAGAGGGGCGCAGTAACTGCTGGCTGCCTCTCAGAATGCACGCCGTCAGCAGCACGGGAACCAGCAGCAGGGCCATACTGCCGCCAATAAACACCACCGGCAAGACGAACAGCGTCACCCGGATGCCAAAGGAGCGCAACAAGCGGCCGGTGAGAAGCATTTGCAGCACAAAAGCGGCCAGTCCGATGTAACCATTGAAGGCGCCGAAGAAGGCGCCCAGTGCCACCTTATCAGCGCCGAGAGTGTCCCTGGCGGTGATTTTGAATTGATAGCCAATAATTTCGGTGGCCATGCACCCGATGCCCACCAGGGCGGTGATCAGCACTAAAAAACGGGAACCGCGGATAAAGGCCCAGATGTCCAGGAAATTCCGGGGTGCGCCCGAATCAGCGGCAGGCGCCAGACCCAACGCGGCGAACCGCCGCCCTGTCTGCCGACAGAGCAGCCGCACCACCACCGCGCCCAGCCCCTGTAAAGCAGCCATCACCAGCAGTAACGTCTCCGGAAGGAGGCGATGGTGGCCAAGCACGTCGGCGGTAATAAAGCCGGCGCAAGGGAATCCCAGAACGGCTCCCGCGCCGATAAAGCCGAAGAGTCGCCGGGCCTCGCGGGTAGTCAGGGCGCAGTTGGCCAGCGTCCAGCCCATGATCGGACCCATCACCCCTACCAGATATACCCAGATGCAAATCAGCGGGTAAACCCACTGCCCCACAAAACGCGTCAGCCACCAGAACACCACGAACCCCAAGGCGAAGGATAGCAGCGAACCAATGATCACCACTTCCAGCCGCAGGCGGTGTGAAAGACGAATGTAAAGCCAAGCGAAGACGCCGACTACCACTGCAATGCCGATCTTGAGGTGCGGCAGGTAGTTACGAAAGGCTACCAAGAAAATGGCGTCGCCCGCCGCCTGCCCCATGCTGTAGCAGCCGATCGTCAGGAACAGGTAGAGGAACAGCAGCGACGCTGGCGCGAACTCATCGCGGCGCACGTTCAGCGTCCTCTCCAAGTAGGGGATCATGGCTCCTGCTTCTTTACTTCCTCACCCGGGCTGTGTGCCGGGATGGCTTCCCCGCCCTCCGGCACTCGTAGAACCTGGGGCCCTTGATCGGCGTAGTAGGCGGTGAAGCGCCCGTTCTGGATCTCCAGCGCCGACGCCCGCCCTCCGTACTGCTTCTTCAGCATGCCCGTGTCAATCAGGAACACCCGCTTATCAAAGCGGGCAGCGACGTCGTACTTCGGCCGGACCGTGTGCCCCGCCACAATGTAACCCGCTTTCAGCCGCGCCAGCATTGCCTCCAGGCTGCCCTTCAGATCCTCCTCCGGTTGCAGCGCCAAGCCTCGATACCAGATAGGGCTGTCCGGCACAAATACCCTCCAGCCCAGGATACCGAGCAGCTTCTGCATGCCCTCGGCAACAAGACGGTCCTCCACTTGGCCGCGCAATTGAATCGCTCTCCAAGCTTCCTGGACCTGGCGCGTCGCCTCATCCAGCCTCATGTACCGCCAGATGATATCCCTGCTGCAGAGCAACTCCCACAGAGAATCGAAGTTGGCCAGGTCGGAATGGACGTGGTCATTCAGTTCTTTGATACGACGGAAGTGGAGCGTGGGGTTCAGGCCGCCGTGCACGAAGAGCCCGTCGCCCACCTGGAAGACGGCGTCGCGCTGGCGGAGCCAGCGCCCGTACAGGCCCTTCGGCCCGAAGGCGTCGCGGCGCTCGAAGTAACCTAGGGGATAGTCCGCCATCCACTTCTGCCGCCCGGCCTCTTCCTCGAGAGTCGCAACGCTGCGCTGGTTGCCGTGGGCGGAAATGAACTTCTTGTACGCCGCGAAAGCCTGGGCACGCACCTGTTCGGAATGTTCGTCGGCAAAAGCCCGATAGTCGTCGGGATCGACGTACCGCAGGTCGCCCATGATGGTCATCACTTCATGGTTGCCGAGCAGGGTGATGACTCTTCCCTTCTGTTGCGCCGCTTGGCGCTCCAGCTCCATCAGCAGGTCGAGGCACTTGCGGCTGTCGGGTCCCCGGTCCACCAGATCCCCCGTCTGCACCAGGACGCTCGAACCGCCGATCCACTGCCGGTTGCCGTCGATCAGGCCGGTCTTCTGCAAAATGCCCACGAAGTCTTCGTAGTCGCCGTGCACGTCCCCGACAGCGACAATCCGCGTTTGCGCGACGCCGAAGACAGGCAGTGCCAGCAAAAGGCTAAGGAAAGCACAAACCTTGCGGAGGTGAGAGTGGGTAGCTATTCTCATCCAGATAAGCTCGCTCCGTGAATTGCCCGTTAATCTAATCTCCTCTCCCCGCAATTGCAAGGCCTTCCCGGCACAGGGGGGCAAATTTACTCGCCGGCCACCCGGGCTGCGCAGACCTGTCGGAACAAGATGGCGCGGGGCCAGCAAACTCGCCGCGCTGTCGCCTGCGCCAGCCTGGGGCTACGCGAGAATCTGACGCCGGGCCTTGTTTTGCGGCGTGGACGGGAGTAGATTTCCCTCATCAACACTCGTCTTCGCAAGGCGAGGAGGTGCCCTATGTCTTTCCTCCAACGTTGGCTGGTGTTTGCCGCCGCAGGCTGGCTGGCCGCCGCAGGCCTCCTAAGTGCAGCGGAGGAACCCAATCTCACCCCGGAACAAATGACGGAGTTTTTGCTCAATGCCAAGGTCATCAACAGCAAGCAACTGGGGACTGGCAAAACCCACCCCTGGCGGCTGACGCTGAGCGACGGGACCCTCACCCACGATGCCGCCTTTCAGCCCGTGGACATACTGAAGAACAAGGAGGTCATCGGCGGGCAGACTATCCTCAATTTCCGTGATACGTACCATTTCAACCTCGCGGCCTACGAGCTGGCTAAGTTGCTCGGGCTGGGCAACATGATGCCGGTGACGTTGGAGCGCAGTTGGAATCGGCAGCGGGGGGCGCTGAGCTGGTGGATCCCCAAGAAGTGGGACATGACGAACTATCCCAAGCCGGTACCCGACGTGGATGCCTGGAACAAGCAAATGTACAAGGTTCTGGTGTTCGCGGAGCTGGTTTACGATACGGACCGTAATCAGGGCAATATGCTGGTCACCGAGGATTGGAAACTGTGGATGATTGACTTCACCCGCGCCTTCCGGCAGGACCACAACTTGCTGGAGCCCAAGAACCTGATGCGCTGCGACCGGCAGTTGTGGGAGAAGCTCCGTCAGTTGGACGTCAACGAAGTCCTGGCGAAAACCAAACCCCACTTGGGCAAATCAGAGGTTCAGGCGCTCATGGCGCGGCGGGACAAGATCGTGAAGGCGTTCCAGCAGCTTATTGCCGAAAGAGGCGAAAACGCGGTGTTGTACTAGTGTCGCGTTACCTGAGCGAAAAGGCAACGCCCGGGGCCTCACGCCGCGGGGTCCAGCATCCGCTGGCGTCTAGGCTTCAGGCACATCCGTCAGACCCGCGGCGAAGTGCGCGTCAGTCTCCTGGCACAATTCCTCCATAGCGCGGCGCACTTCCCTCTGCGTTTGCGGATCCAATCGGCGCTCGACCAGCGGCAAGAGCCGGCCGTTTTCGTTGAGTAAGTGCCCGCGCACCCACTGGATATAACAGCGGCCCGAGTGCGCCACGCCCTCGCGATTTTGGCCGCTCTCGATAAGGTGCTCAACGCTCTGCCAGAAGGCCTTTTCCGTCGCCTCGCCCGTGTCGTTGTCCAGACGCATGCGGTCGAGTGTGGTGCTCACCCCCTGGACGTGCGCTTCCAGGGCCGGATACAGGATTTTCTCTTCCTCCTCCAAATGTGCGTGGAGCCTTTGGGAAATCTGGCCGGCAAGTTTCCGCAGGCGCTCAAAAGCTTCCGCCGTGTCGCGCGCCAGCGGCAGCGCGCGGAGTTCATTGTTAAGTTTGTTCAACAATTGCAGGAGTGCTTCGTGTTCCTGTTTCAGGTAGTCGGTAATGCATCTTGGCATGCTGCGGAAAACCTCCCTGATTTGTTTGATGCCGAAGTGGGCCCGAAGGATTCACCCTAAGCACTCTGTCATTATGACATATGGCGGGGCTTGACGCTTTCCCTGCACGGGCTTGGGCGCGCGACTGGGGGCGCTCCTTTCTTGACTTATCCCGCAGCGTGCCGATAGAATTTGAAATTTGGACATCTCCCGACACAGCTTGCCATATGACTCTCTGCTTCTATAACACGTTATCTGGGCAGGTGGAGGATTTTGTGCCCCTGGAAGGGAACAAAGTCCGCATGTACACCTGCGGTCTGACAGTGTACGACTACGGGCACATCGGCAATTATCGCACGTTTGTGTTTCAGGACATTCTGCGCCGCTACTTGCGGTACCGCGGCTACGAAGTCTGGCAGGTGATGAACCTCACCGACGTGGATGACAACACTATTCGCGGCGCCCAGGCCGCCGGCATTTCCCTGGCCGAGTATACGGAGAAGTTCATCAAGGCCTTCGAGGTGGATCGCCAACTCCTGAACCTGGAGACTCCCGAAATCATCGTCCGGGCCACCGAGCACGTTGACGACATGGTGAAACTGATCCAGACGCTCGAGGCGAAGGGTTACGCTTATCGCAGCGACGGGTCGGTGTACTTCAGCGTGCGGAGTTTTCCCGAATACGGGAAGCTGGCGCAGGTGGACCTGGCAGGCCTTCGCCCGGGCGCCCGCGTGGACTCCGACAAGTACGACAAGAGTGACGTCCGCGACTTCGTGCTCTGGAAAGCCGCCAAGGAAGGCGAGCCCTACTGGGAGACGCCGCTCGGCCCGGGCCGGCCCGGCTGGCACATCGAGTGCTCCGCGATGTCGATGAAATACCTGGGGGAGACCTTCGACATCCACTCCGGCGGCATCGACCTGACTTTCCCTCACCACGAAAATGAAATCGCGCAGAGCGAAGCGGCCACGGGCAAACCCTTTGTGCGCTATTGGCTCCACGCCGAGCACCTGATTGTGAACGGCGAGAAGATGTCGAAGTCCCTGGGCAATTTCTATACGCTGCGCGACCTGATCGGCAAGGGCTACAGGCCCACGGCCATCCGCTATCTTCTGGCTTCGGTACCCTATAGGAAGCAACTCAATTTCACCTTCGATAGCCTGCACCAGGCCCAGCATTCCATCGAGCGGCTCAGGAATTTCCGCCACCGGCTGACCGTGGAGAAGTTCCCCGCGGGCGAGAATCCCGGGTTGCCGGCGCGCGCGCAGGCAGCGCGGCAGGCCTTCGAGGACGCCCTGGACGACAACCTCAACACGGCCGAAGCACTGGCGGCAATCTTCGACTTGGTCCGGGACGCCAACACAGCCATGGACCATGGCGAGTTTCGCGGCGTCGACCGGCCGGTGTTCCTCGATCTCCTGGAACGCTGGGACCGCATCTTCGCCGTGCTTGAGGACACCGACCACGCGAAGCTGCGGCAATTCGGCCTGGCCGATACTCGCGACGCGAGCCCTGCTGCCGATGCCCTGCTCGGGGAAGGACCTAGCGACGAGGAAATTGCGCAGCGGGTCGCTGAGCGCGACACCGCCCGGCGCCGCGGCGATTTTGCGCGCTCCGACAAAATTCGTGCTGACCTGTTGAGCGCTGGCGTTATACTGGAAGACACGAAAGCTGGAACCCGGTGGAGACGGAAGTGAAGATGGCTCCCCTAATCCTTCGGTTTACTCTTCCCCTGTTGGCGCGCCCCAATCTTTTTGGCGGTGATTGATTCTCCTCTGGTTTGCCCTCCTGTCATCAATTCAATCGCGTGCGGAGTGAATTTCAAGAACAACCCAGAGGAGCAAAACCATGGACAACCGACTGCCAGAGATTAAGACGCCGCTACCGGGGCCCGAGGCCGCGAAGGTCCTGGCCCTTGACCACAAGTATGTTTCCCCTTCCTACACGCGCGACTATCCGCTGGTGGCCCGGCGGGGAGAAGGCATGATCGTGGAGGACGTGGACGGTAACCGGTTCCTGGATTTCAGCGCCGGCATCGCCGTGGTTTCGACCGGTCACTGCCATCCGGACGTAGTCCGCGCCATCCAGCGCCAGGCCGAAACGCTCATCCACATGTCGGGGACCGATTTCTACAGTCCCCTGCTGGCCGAACTGGCCCAGAAGATGGCCCAGATTGCGCCGGGCAATTTCGCCAAGCGCGTCTATTTCGGGAATTCGGGGACGGAGGCCGTGGAAGCCGCGATGAAGCTGGCACGCTATCACACCAAACGGCACCGCTTTATCGCCTTTCTGGGTAGCTTTCACGGCCGCACTTTCGGGTCACTCTCGCTCACGGCCTCGAAAGCCGTGCAGCGCAACGGGTTTGGCCCGTTGCTATCGGGGGTCTCGCACGTGCCCTATCCCAACCCCTACCGGTGCGCCATCGGCCACAAGCCCGGCGAGTGTGACTGCGACCCCATCGGTTTCATTGAGAAGTTGTTCAAGACGGCCGTGCCGCCGGAGGAGGTTGCTGCCATCGTGGTGGAGCCGGTGCAGGGTGAAGGCGGCTACATCATCCCGCCGCGGAATTTCCTCAGCCGGCTGCGCAGCCTGGCTGACCGGCACGGCATCTTGCTCATCTTCGACGAGGTCCAGTGCGGGATGGGGCGGACCGGGAAGATGTGGGCTTGTGAGCATTTCGGGACGGTGCCCGACATCCTGGTTGCCGCCAAGGGCATCGCCTCTGGTATGCCTTTGGGCGTCATGGTAGCCCGCGCGGAGGTCATGAACTGGGGTCCAGGAGCACATGCCTCCACGTTCGGCGGCAATCCGGTATCCTGTGCCGCCGCGATGGAAACGATTCGCTTGCTGGAAGAGAAGTACATCGCCAACGCCGCCCGCATGGGTGAATACATTCTGGCGCGGCTGGCGAATTGGCCCGAGAAGCATCCCATCGTGGGCGACGTCCGAGGCCTGGGATTGATGGTGGCCGTGGAGCTGGTGAAAAGCCAGCAGACCCGCGAGCCTCACCTGGAAGCGCGCAAGAAGGTGGTCTATCGCGCCTTCGAAAAGGGTGTGCTGCTGCTCGGCTGCGGTGAAAGTGCAGTGCGCTTTATGCCACCGCTGATTGTGGAGCGCGAGCAGATCGACCATGCGCTCGCAGTACTGGAGCGGTGCATTTCTGAAGCAGAACGATGAACTATGAACGCGAAACGATGAACTCCTGGGACCTCCCGAACGGGTGACAGAGTTCATCATTCAGCATTCTGCATTCATCATTCAAGGTTGTCTGTGAGCTGGTTCGCTCGCCTCATGTATCGCGCCCTGGTCTGGAAGGAGCGCCAGCGGGCGCTGCGTGCGCGCCGCTCCCCTGCCGGGAAACCGGCGGGCACGGCACCACACCTGGCGACGGGCGAACGCGGAGAAACGCTCGCCTACTGGTATCTGCGCCAGGCTGGATATACCATGGTCGCCCGCAATTGGCGGGCCCGCTCGGGCGCGGGTGAGTTGGATCTGGTGGGTTGGGACGGCCCCATTTTGGCCTTCGTGGAAGTCAAGACCCGAACGTCAGCCGAGGCGGGCCCGCCCGAAGCCGCCGTCTCCCGCGCCAAGCAGAGGCGGATCACGAAGGCGGCAAGAGAATACTTGCGGCGGCTGGGCCGAAAGCCAGTAAACTATCGATTTGATATCGTTAGCGTTTTCTGGGACCCCGAGAGGGGTTACCAGGTGCGGCTGATCAAAGACGCGTTCAAAGGCTAGCGGGACTCGGCGTTGGGGACTAAGGATTCAGCCCCGGGCCACAAGCGTCAACGCCTGATCGCTTTGAAGAGGAGTCAAGAAATTGCCTGAACTGAGAAAAGATCCTATTACTGGCCGGTGGGTCATCATCGCCACCGATCGCGCCAAACGGCCGACGGATT
>JALHUF010000615.1 GCA_022866195.1 Terriglobia bacterium | reverse complement strand
CGCATCGTCGGTATCGGCGCACACGAGGAGGTCGCAAGACTCGCTGGCCCGGGAACACGCCAGATTGATCTGAATGGCAAAACCGTGCTGCCGGGGCTGATCGACTCTCACGGGCATGCCGCCGATGCCGCCGTGTACGAGTTCGATCACCCGATTCCCGAAATGGAGACCATCGCCGACGTGCTGCGGTACATCAAGTCGCGCGCAGCCATCGCTAAAGAGGGGGAGTGGATCGTACTCACGCAGGTCTTCGTTACGCGTTTGCGGGATCAGCGCTTTCCCACCCGTGCCGAACTAGATGCGGCGGCTCCCCGAAACCCGGCCTACTTCAGCACCGGGCCGGACGCGTCCGTAAACTCGCTCGCGCTGAAACTCAGCGGCATCGACGAGGACTTCCAAATCACGGATGGAAAGCCGGGGCGCATTGAGCGCGATGCGAATGGCGAGCCGACCGGCATTCTCCGCAATTGCAGTCGCCTCGTCAAAACCCAGTCCGGTGACAAGACCCCCACCGACGAGGACCGCCGCCAGCGCCTGAAAATGCTGCTAGCGGACTATAATTCGGTTGGTATCACCAGCATATCGGAGCGAGACCTGGACGATGCGGGTATCGAACTCTATCGGCGCTTGCAGGAGAACGGCGAACTGACTTGCCGCGTGTACGTCATGTGCAACGTGGACGCGCAGATGCCGTTGGACAAGATCGAGGAGCGCATGCTGTCCGCGGCGCGAAGCCCTCTGCACCAGTACAACAACATGCTCTGGGTGCGAGGCATCAAAACGTACCTGGACGGCGGCATGCTCACCGGCAGCGCCTATATGCTCCAGCCCTGGGGCATCAGCAAAGTCTATTCAATCGATGACCCAAACTACCGCGGGATGCGGTATATCGAACCCGGCAAGTTGTCTCAGATCGTCCGCTTTGCCCTGAAGAACGAGTTGCAGTTCACTTCGCATTCGGTGGGTGACGGCGCTGTCCAAGGCATGATCGACGCCTACTTGGAGGTCAATAAGGACTACCCGATCCGCCCAGCACGGCCGTGCATTTCACATGCAAACTTCATGAGCGCCGAGGCGATCCAGAAGATGAAGGCGCTGGGAATCGTGCTTGATCTTCAGCCCGCCTGGTTGTGGCTGGATGGCGCCACCCTGCGAAAGCAGTTTGGCAACGAGCGCCTCGCTTATTTCCAGCCATACAAGAGCCTATTCGAGAACGGAGTCATTGTGGGCGGGGGCTCGGATCACATGCAGAAGATCGGCAGCCTGCGGTCGATCAACCCTTACAATCCTTTTCTAGGCATGTGGATTACCCTCACGCGGCAGCCGCGCTGGACGGATCAGCCGCTGCACCCGGAACAGCGCATCTCCCGGGAGCAAGCCATCCGCCTCTATACCGTCAATAACGCGTATCTGACCTTCGAAGAAAAGCAGAAAGGCTCACTCGAGAAAGGTAGGCTAGCCGACCTTGTCGTCCTGGACAGGGACATTCTGACCTGCCCGGTGGACGAGGTTAGAAATATCCAGGTCGAACAGACCTACCTCGGGGGCAAGCTCGTGTACGACCGCCACTGATGCGGCTCTGAGGGTCCTTGACGACGCACAGTGCTGGCTCTGCCAGTCCCACACGAAGCGTTATGGTGAGCGATAATGATTATCTTCTTTGACGAGCACGTGCTTGGCACCACGGGAATACCGATGCGATAGGACGACGAAGTCCATCGTATACCCGAAAGCTGCGTTTCTCCGCTTCCCATCGTTTGAGCATCTGCTCCCACCGCCTGGATTCTCCGGGCTGTTTCAGCAGAGATGAAGGTATCTCGGGGTACCGCCCCTCTGTAGCTTCTCAAATCCGAACTTGATCCTGGAGGGCGGGTGGCATATGTTTTCGGCTTGACGATGGAATGTTCAGTGTTGGCTGGAATGCATGAGACGACAAGCCAATTACTTAGCAGCAAGATGGCTGGCTTTTGCGTGGGCAGGAGTTGCAGTCGCGGTTTTGTGGTTGCCGACCGCTAGGGGGCAGAGCGGTATGACTCAAGCCCAGAGGCACTACGAGGCGGGGATTAACGCTTTTGAAAGAGGCGACCTGAACGGGGCAGAACGGGAATTCCGGGTCGCACTCAAGATTCGTCCCAGCCATGTTCAGGCGCGCCAGAACCTCGCGGTCACCTTGGCGCGCCAGGGCAAGCGGGAGGCGGCAGTCGAGGAGTTCGAGAAAGCTCTGGCCGCGAGTCCGCGCTCGCCTGAAGTGCATTACAACCTGGGACTAGTTCTGCTCGAAAAGCAAGACCGCCGGTCAGCTCTCAAGCATTTCCGGAGAGCAGTTGAACTCCAGCCCGATTACGCCGAAGCACGCAACAATTTGGGTGTGCTTCTGGAGGATCTGGGCGACCTTGATGGAGCACTGGCGGAGTATCGCGCCGTCGTGCACCTGCGTCCGCGGTACGCCGAGGCGCACAACAACCTTGGCGCACTGCTTGCGAGGAAAGGTGAACTTGACGCAGCCATGGCCGAATACCGTGCGGCGATTGACTTGCGACCTGACTTTGCCCAGGCGCATGAGAACCTGGGGCTGGCATTGTGGAAGAAACGCGAATTGGGAGGGGCTGAGGCTGAATTTCGCACGGCGGCCGCTCTGGGTGACCCCGAAGCGCAGGTCAGCCTGGGGGTTGTTCTGGGGGAAACGGGCCAGCTCGATGCCGCGATTGCCGCGCACCGGAAGGCCGCGGAGCTTCTGCCGATGGATGCGGAGGTGCACTATCTTCTGGGTGGGGGCTTGCAGCAAAAGGGTGACCTGGATGCCGCGATTGCTGAGCTGCGGCGAGCGTTATTGCTCGACCCGAAACTTGTTGCCGCCTATCTGCATCTGGGTATGGCGCTCCGACAAAAGGGGGATCTTGAAGGAGCGATAGCCCCGTTGCGGACCGCGATATACCTCGACGCTGCCAATGCCGAGGCACACTACCAGCTTGGGTTTACCCTCCGCCGGAAGGGGGAGCTGGCCGAGGCTGCCACCGTGCTGCGTCGTGCCGTATCTCTCAGGGCGAATTACACCGAAGCCTTTTATGTTCTCGGTCAGACGTTGCAGCAAATGGCCAAGCGCGAGGAGGCGCAGGCCGCTTTCGCAGAAGTCGAACGCCTGCACCGCGCTGATGCAGATTTAGCGCAGGCCAACGCCCAATACAACTTAGGGCTGCAAGCCCTGGAAAAGGGCGACCTCCGCGCAGCTCGTGACGCTTTTCAGGCAGCCCTGGCCATTAAGGCAGATTTCGCTGAAGCCCACACGAACCTGGGGGGGGTCCTGCTAAAGCTGGGAGAAACCGACAGCGCCATAGGCCAGTTTCGGATCGCTTTGGATCTTAGACCCGACGACGCCCGCGCTTATTACAATCTGGGCCTGGCTTTGGACAAGAAGGGAGATGCGCAAGGCGCGCGCGAGGCATTCCGGCGCGCCCTGGACCTCGATCCCCGGCTGGCAATCTCCCCGCCCGTTTCGCGTCCCTGACGGTTGTTCTTAGGGCTCACCGCACCCAGCGCTCAAGAAAATTTTGGATTTGCTCTCGATCCAGATCAGCTCGTTCCTGCGCCTTGAGTTGTTGGAACTTCTCGACGGCCTTCTGCGCCGGCGTTGTCTCGCCCAGTTTCCGATAGACCTGGGCCAGCCTGTAGTAGGCGGCGCTCAACTTTGGATCAAGCTGCACGGCCCGTTCCAGTTCCCCTCGGGCCGCCTCCATCTGCCCGCGCATCTCCAGTACATTGCCCAATTCCATATGGGCTTCGGCCAGGTTGCTGTCCAGCGCCACAGCCCTTTCGAGGTGCTGCTGGGCTTCAGTCAGATCGCCCGACGAGGCCTGTTGGCTGCGGGCTGCGAGAATCTTTCCATAGAAGTACTGGGCCCAGACGTCCTTCGGGTCCGCTTTCATATAGCGGCTGAACTGATGCTCCACGGAACCCTGGTATGAGCCTGCGGCGTCATAGGCCCGCCCCAGGAGGTAGTAAACCTCCGGGGCCTGAGGGGCGATTTCCGTGGCGCGGAGAAGCGTTCGTGCGGCGTCCTCGTATCGTCCGGCCAAGTAATACGCCGCCCCCCAGCCCAGCCACATCTTCACGGACTTGGGGAACTCCTTCGTGGCACTGGCAAAGACTTCCAGGGCCTGACCGAGGGCCCACTGGCGCACCAGACCATAGGCGTAGTCGAAGCGATAGTCTTCGTTCTGAGGCTCGAGTTCGGCCGCGCGGCGGAGGGCCGCAAGCGCGCGGGTGTGATTGCCCCGGGTTTGCTCGACCTCTCCCAGCAAATTCTCCAGTTCCGCGTTTTCACTGCGCCCCAGCAAGCTTTCCAGGAGCGCCGATGCCTGCGCCTCTTTTCCGACCCGGTGATAGGCCAGCGCCAGGTTGTAGTTGAGGTCGTAGGAGTCCGGATTCAAGGCGCGTAACCGCTCGAATTCCGGAATGGCGAGCCCATAAGAACCTTGCGCGATGAGCAAGGCGGCCAATTGCAGTCGTCGGGGGTCGCGAGGCTCCAGGTGCTTGTCGAGTTCATTGAGCGTTGCTCGGGCCTGCGCGTCTTGCTTCAGCTTAAGGTGCGCCTCGAGCATCCCCATCAGTGGCGTGGGATCGCCGGGCTTCAGACCATAGGCCTTCTCGAAGTACTTGAACGCGGCTGAAGGCTGGTCGTCCAGGAGCAAGGCGAGACCTAGACTGTAAAGGGATACGAAGACGTCCGGATGGGAGGCCAGTACCAACTCAAACTCATGTCGAGCGTCCTTCAGTCGTTTCTGCTTCAAGTAGGTTGCGCCCAATGTCCGACGGACGGCGATTGATCCGGGCTGCAACTCCAGGGCCCGCTGCAAATGTTTCTGCGCGAGACCAAGATCGCCGAGCGCAAAATCTGCCGTTCCCATGAGGCCCTCAGCTTCCGCCGATCGGGAATCGAGTTGCAGCGCTCGCTGTGCCGCCTCCCGTGCCTGCTGGTACTTCCCTTGGGTAAGGAACGCTTGCGCTTGACGACAATACGCCGCGGCGGATTCCTGGGCTTCAGCAGTGAGCGCTGGATGCGCACCCATCATCAGCAACACCAAAAAGGGCGTTCCCCACACATTCATGGATGTGCAGGATAGCATGAGCCCATAGGAGGTAGTAAGCCGGGAGGCTGTTATTCCGTACGCCTTAACTTCTAAGCCACAAGATAAATTCACGGATACCACGAAAGCGCTCTTGACATTCGGTTCGGAAGGTTAGAGACTGCGAGGAATCTTTAGTGGTTACTATTACTTAGTGGGGTTTCTGATGGTGAGGACGCCCGGCCAGCTTCTCCCCTCGTCAACAAGAATGATGCTGCGGGGGAAGACGGCGCAGATCGTCCAGGAGAAGACCTGGGCTGGCAAGTCTCGACCCGGGAGCTGCACTGGGGATAGTGTTGTCGTGACACAAAAGGTGAAGTTCGACAACTCAACCGTCGCCCGCGAATTCGTCAAGTACCAGATGCAGAACTTATGAGCGGGCACGATGCGACAACTCAAGGCGAAACGATGTGACTGGCGTTTGAAAGTCTGGGTTTAGGAGGCAGGCACAGCTCGACATCAAGACCGGCGGGTTGTAAGCCCGGAAGGGTCGGGTGCCTTCGCCGTATGGAGTTCGAATGGAGGCTAAAATGGCAGAGTCGAATGTTCGCCGTTTGCCCGTGGTGGTGGGGGTATTTCTTGCCCTCGTTGTTCTAAACCCGCCGGGCGCCTTGCACGCTCAGGTGACCGGAACTATCAGCGGGTACGTGACTGACCCGAGTGGCGCAGCGGTCCCCCAGGTCAAGGTGACTGCAACGCAGGTCCAGCAGAACGTTACACGGACCACAGAATCGAACGCGGTGGGTTTCTACAACTTCCCGGCGTTGCTGCCGGGAACTTACACTCTGACCGCGGAGAAATCCGCATTCCAGCGCCTCACGCAGACTGACGTGGTCCTCACGGTGAACCAAAACGTCCGGCTAGATATGGCTCTGCAACTAGGGGCGATAACGCAAACCGTGACGGTCACCGGCGAGGCGCCCTTGGTGGACACGCGTTCACCAACCCTCTCTGGGCTCGTGGATGACCGCCGTGTGGTGGATTTGCCGCTCAATGGCCGGAACGTGATCGCGCTGGCGAGAACTCTGCCCGGCGTGTTGAACGTGAACGCCCCGCAGCAGTTGGGCGACGCGCGCAGCGGACCCGAGATGGACGTCAACGGGGGCCGGCCCAACATGAATCTCTTCACGTTCAACGGCGCCTACTTCATGAACCCCTCGCGCAATACAGGCATGAACTATCCTCCGCCGGACGCCATCCAAGAGTTCCGCATTCTCACCAACAACTTCTCCGCGGAGTACGGGCGCAATCCGGGTTCGCAGGTGAACGTGGTGTCGAAAGCGGGGACCAACGAATTTCACGGAGCGGTCTGGGAGTTCCTGCGCAACGATGCTTTGAACGCGCGCAGCTTCTTTGACCCGCGCGTGCCCGGGTTGAAGCAGAATCAGTTCGGGTTCGCGGCGGGCGGGCCCGTCCGCAAGGACAAGCTCTTCGCTTTCGGTACCTATCAGGGCCTGCGAGATCGCCGCGAAGCGGACACCATCGTCGCGACGCTGCCTTCCGACGCGCATCGGAATGGCGATTTTACAGACCTTCTGCCCCTCGAACTGGTCAATCCGGCCGGTTTTACCGACCCGGCCGGTAATCCTTGCGTCGTAGACAACGTCATCAGTCCGGATTGCATCAGTCCCGTGACCAATAACCTCTTGCCCTTCCTGCCCTCCACGCCCCAGGGAGGTGATGTGGTGAGCTTGGCGCCTAACCCGCGTCGTGGCGACATGTTTATGGTAAGGCTGGACGCGAACCTCAGCTCCAAACATACGATGTTTGGCCATTTCTTCTATGATCGTAATTCCCGCAAAACGCCCTTTGGCGGAGGAAATATTCCCGGCTACGTCGGGGGATCGCTAGTGCAAGACACCCACAGCGTTGCAGTGAATGACACCTACGTCTTCAGCCCCAACCTGATCAACCAGTTTGTCGCGTCTTACCTGCGTTCCACCTCGGACGATCTCAACACGCAGACGCGCACGCCGGAATCGTTAGGCATGAACCTGCCCATGTACACGACCTCCGGGGCGCCGGCCTTCAACGTGGGCGACATGTTCGAGTTGGGCACCGGTTACATCGCGCGTTTCGCCAGCAGCAACTGGCAGTTTCGCGACACGCTGAGCTTGATGCGCGGCCGGCACAACTTCAAATTCGGCGGCGAGTTCATGCGCCTGCAATTCCTGCAGGACTGGAACGGCCCCACCTCCTTCTATTTCAGTGGGAGCCGCGCGGGTGACCCCGTGGCCGACTTTCTGCTGGGCGCCTATGACAACCTCTTCCTGGATTTCGGGCAGCGGCTTAATGACGCGTTCAGCAATTACCTGGGGTTTTTCTTCCAGGATGAGTTCAAGGTCAATCCCCGGTTCACTCTGACCTTCGGCGCCCGTTACGAATACTTTGCGCCGTGGATCGACGCTAATAACCGCATCAATACCATTGTCGTCGGAGCACAGTCGACGAAGGTGCCCGACGCCCCGCCGGGAATTCTCTTCCCCGGCGATCTGCCGCGTGGGCTGGTGAACGGCGACATGAACAACTTGTCGCCGCGCATCGGCTTTGCGTGGGATCTTTTCGGGAACGGCAAGACGAGCATTCGCGGCGCCTACGGCGTCTTCTACGAGGCGGTGAACGCCGACTCGCTGGCCCAGGAGAACGCTCCGTTCTCGGGCTTCGGCACGGCGACCTATGGCAACCTGACAGACCCGTACGGCTCGGTGGGTTTGACCCCTCCACCTGCCGCGCCGCCCGGGGACCGCTTCGGGTGCGTGTCCATTCCGGAGCCACCCGGGCTGCGTTGCGACTTATTCCCGCTGCCCATTGGCGGAGTGTTCACTGACCTTTCGCTCCGCACGCCGTACGTGCAGTCCTGGAATCTCTCCATCCAGCGCCAGTTGACGCCCGACATCATGCTGGAGGCCGCCTATGCGGGCAAGATCGGCACCAAGATCGAAGCCATGCGGACTTACAACCCGGCGCGGTTCATTCCCGGCACGGTCTATGATCCCGCTACAGAACTCGAAAACATGGTCTCGACCCCCGACAACATCTACGACCGCGTGCTCTTCGAGCCAGGCATTTTGAGCCCGCAGGGTTTCCTGCTCGGCAACGACTTCCGGAGTTGGTATCACAGCTTCCAGACGCAGGTCACCAAGCGCTTCAGCCGGGGCCTTTCTGTGATGGCTTCCTACACCCTGGGGAAGTCGATTGACTCGAGTTCGACTGACAACCTGGGTGGCACGGTGTTCAATCCCTTCGACCTGCGCCAGGAACGCGGGCGTTCGGACTGGGATCGTCGCCATGCCTTCGTGGCCTCCTGGCTCTGGTCGCCGTCCTGGAAGTTCAGTGAGCCCTGGAAGAATACGCTGCTGGGAGGGTGGACCTTCACCGGCATCCACAGCATCCAGAGCGGGCTTCCCATCACTTTTCTCAGCGGCGATGACGTGGCGGTGGACGGCACTTACGGCGACCAACTCGCCTTCCTCGCTGGTGAGCCGATCGCGCGCAGTCACTCCAGCCGGGGGGATATGGTCTCGCAGTTCTTCAATACCAACGCCTTCGTTTACCCCAACTGCGCCTTCGATTCTGAGGCGGCCCTCGGTAACCCGCAAGCGATCGAGCAGCAAAACTGCACGCCGTTCGGTATTGTGTACTCGCTGGCGGGCCAGTACGGCAACGCCGGTCGTGGCATCCTGAGCGGACCCGCGTACAACAGTACCGACTTCTCCATCATCAAAGACTTTGCGTTCAAAGAACGTTACAAAGCCCAGTTCCGCTCGGAGTTCTTTAACATCTTCAATCAGGTTAACTTCGACAACCCGGCGACCTACGTAAATTCCGGCGCGTTTGGCCGGATTCGCAGTGCCGGAGACGGGCGGATAGTCCAGTTCGCGCTGAAGTTCCTTTGGTGAGGCGGGCCCCCGGGCCAGACCGGAGGGTCCTCCCACGTCACAGCCGGGCCGAGACCGCCGGCGGTTTCGGCCCGTGACACCTCCACGCCCGCCATGGCTTCACCCCGCATCATCGTATTGTCGGCCTTCCTGGCGTGGAGGGGTGTAGTGTCGCTTCGAGCCACGCCGCGAAGGATGGCACTCATTCTTCGTTCGCCCTGAATCTGCAGGGTTGCCAACGTGAAGAGAAAGGACCGCGGTCCTTTGGAGGAAAGAGTGATGGCCAGTTCAACCAACAAGCTGCAAGAGTTTTGCTGGATTGTTACGGTTGTGCTCGTCTTGAGCGCAGCCGGCCAGGCGGGTGCCGCCACCGCATCACCGCTCTATGCGCGCGGATACACGGTGATTCCCGAGCCCCAGAAGGTCACGCTGGGCGCTCGGGATTTCCAGTTCAGCCCGGAGTGGCGCTTGGAGTTAGGTCGCGGCGTGCCGCCAAACGACGTCGCAGTCGAAAGCCTGAAGGACGACTTGCAGACGAGATTTCGCGTGACACTCAGCGGGCAGGGCGGAGCGCGCGCAGGAGCCAAGACGCTGCATCTCGGGGTTGTGCCTAACTCCGTTTCTGTCGGGGAAGCGACGGATCGCGAGAAGAATGTGTTGGCCGAGCAGGCGTACAACATCGTTCTGGCTGCCGAGGGCGTGAGCATCACTGCGAATGCTCCCACAGGCCTCTTTTACGGCGTGCAGACTTTCCTGCAACTGCTCAAAGCGCATGACGGAAACCTCTGGCTGCCGGAAGGGGAAATCGTGGATTGGCCTGACCTGCAACTTCGGGTCATTTACTGGGATGATGCCCACCACCTCGATCACGTGGATGTGCTGAAGGCGGCGCTTCGCCAGGCGGCCTTCTTCAAGGTTAACGGATTCGCCATCAAGTTGGAGGGGCACTTTCAGTACAAAAGCGCAGCCCCTATCGTCGAACCCTACGCGCTCATGCCCGCTGAGCTCCAGGAACTTACCGACTACGCCTTACGGCATCACGTCCAGCTCATTCCGTTCCTGGATGGGCCCGCACACGTGGCCTTCATCTTGAAGCATCCCGAGTACGCCAAGCTGCGGGAATTTCCCGAGAGCAACTATGAGTTCTGCAGCACAAACCCGGACACGTACAAGCTGCTGTTCGGCATGTATGACGACCTCCTGGAGGCCAACAAGGGAGGCAAGTACTTCATCCTCTCAACGGATGAACCCTATTTCGTCGGCTGGGCCAAGAACGCCCAGTGTGATGAAGAGACGCGCGCGAAGGAGTTGGGCAGCGTTGGCAAGCTGTTGGCCGAGTTCATCACCAAGACCGCGGGTTACCTGCATGATCGGGGGCGGACCGTACTGTTTTGGGGTGAATATCCCTTGGTGCCCGAGGATATTCCCTCGCTGCCCAGCTACATGGTGAACGGGGAAATCTACGGGCCGCGGT
>JALHUF010000614.1 GCA_022866195.1 Terriglobia bacterium | reverse complement strand
TGGTGGTTCTGTTCCGGGACCTGGGCATCAAGCTTCCCTTGTGGCTTTCCTACGACCACTGGACGGCAGCGCGGAAGGCGGCGCAACTAGGTGTTCCGCTCGATGCCCCCACGATCTTCGGGTGGGCCTTCGCCTGGAACGTGCCGGCCACCCTGATTGTTCTTGTCGTCACCCTAGTGTTGGCCATCGGGATTCGCGAGAGCGCCTCCGTGAATGCTGCCATTGTGGCGATCAAGGTGAGCGTGGTTCTGTTTGTCATTGTCATGGGACTGTTCTACATCAACCGGGACAACTGGGGGCACGACTGGCAGCATTTTGCCCCCTACGGCGTGGGGGGAATTTGGGAGGGCGCGGCCTACATCTTCTTCGCTTATATTGGTTTTGACGCAATTTCGACGACCGCCCAGGAGGTGAGAAATCCTCAGCGCAACCTGCCCATCGGCATTCTCACCTCCCTCGGGGTGTGCACCTTGCTTTACGTTGCGGTGGCCGCGATACTCACCGGAATGGTGCCTTATAAAGCGATCGACATTGAGGCGCCTATCGCCGAAGCTTTCTTGCGCCACGGGTTGCGCGCGGCCTCGGGCGTAATCACGGCAGGAGCCATTGCCGGCCTCACCAGCGTGATACTGGTGATGCTGCTGGGGCAGACGCGCGTCTTCTACGCCATGGCCAGCGACGGCCTGCTCCCCAAAAGCATCTTCGGCTGGGTGCATCCGCGTTTCCGCACGCCGTTCCGCATCACGCTGATTACCGGTGGGCTGGTTTCCCTGGTGGGCGGGTCTCTGCCCATCGAAGACCTGGCCAAGATGGTAAATATCGGCACACTCTTCGCCTTTGTGGTTGTCTGTACGGCCGTGATGATTCTGCGCGTCAAGCGGCCGGACGTTCACCGGCCCTTCCGCACTCCCCTGGTACCGTTGGTGCCGCTGCTGGGCATCGGCTTCAACGGCTATATGATGATTAAGCTCGGTTGGGTCAACTGGGTGCGGCTGCTGGTGTGGCTCACAATCGGACTCGTTATCTACTTCGGCTACAGCGTGCGGCACAGCCACCTCCGCCGGGCCGCGAGCCGGACGTTGGCCGAGAAATAGTGCGTGACAAGATGATCCGCGAAGCACTACGCGTCGAATTCCGCACTCACCGGATGACGCGTTTCGCCGTCTGGGTCATCGCGTACGGCGTGGCCCTATGGCTGGTCGAGCGTCTGACCGGCCCGGTTCCCGGGCCGCTCTGGTTCCTCTTCTGGATCACCTTCATCCCCTCGCTTGTTTACTTTCTCATTCGCGGCATCGGGTTCGTCCGTCACCGCCTGCTGTGGCGACTCCGGCGGCGGCTCATGGTGGCTTACATCTTCATTGCCGTGGTCCCCATACTCCTCATTGTGCTGCTGGTGGGATTGGGCGCCTTCATTGTCAACGGCCAGTTTGCTGCGTTCCTGGTGGCCTCGAGGTTGCATGAGAGTTTTGCGGAGCTGAAGCAAGTCAACCGGGCGGTCATCCACGAGGCGCGCCTGACCGAAAGGCGGCCGCCGGAGGCAATGCTGGAGCGAATTCGGGCCTTTTATGTCTCCGAGCTACAAGAGCATCGAGCAAACTATCCCGGTCTGGAGATCACCGTTCGTCTGGACTCCCGCACGCGCGCCTTTTTCCTGGATGGCAGGCCCGTCGCCAACCCCGTGACCATGCCCAGTTGGCTCACCCGCGAAGAGTTCGCGGGAATCGTCATGGACAATGGGGAAATTGCCCTGCGCACCGTCGAAAGGAACCAGACCCCCTCGGGTGACCTGACGATTATTCTCTCCCAACCCTTCACGCCTGAGCTGCTGGACCTGGTGGGTGCGCGGGTTGGCCCCGTGGGCGTTGTCACAGCCCAGCCAGAGCGGGGCGCCCCCGCGGGCGGCCGTCCGAGCTTTCGCGTGAAAACGCCGCAGGGGACTTACGTCCAAGCCGCCTCGATCCGGTCCAAGTTGGTTCAGGTTCCCGAGCCCCTCAACCGCTTGGACTTCACGGTGTTTGGCGCCTCCACGCTCGACCCTATCTTGTGGGGCGGAGATGGCGAACAGAAGCTGGAGCAACCGGTCTTGGTCTACGTGACATCCCGCATTGTGACGCTGAACTACCAGCTCCTGGCGACGCTCGGAGAATACTCTCGCATCTATGTCCTGGCCTTCGAAGGGGTGGCGATCATTTTCCTCGTCATTGAAGGATTCGCGCTGATCATCGGCGTCAGGCTCACGCGCACCATGACCCACACCGTGGACAACCTCTATGACGCCACCGAGCAGGTGAAAAAGGGCGACTTCTCCTACCGGATATCTCTGCCTTCCCGCGACCAATTGAGCGCCCTGGGCGCGGCGTTTGACGGCATGACGGCCTCGGTGGAACGCCTGCTGCGCGAATCGCAGGAGAAATCCCGCCTGGAGAGCGAACTCGAGATTGCACGGGAAGTCCAAACGCGGCTATTCCCGCGTTCGGCCCCGCAGGTCGCTGGACTCGAACTGTACGGGGTCTGCAGGCCCGCGCGCGTGGTGAGCGGCGACTATTACGATTTCCTGCGCCTGGGAGAGGAGTGCGTGGCGCTGGTGTTGGGCGATATTTCCGGGAAGGGGATTTCCGCGGCCCTGCTGATGGCGGCCATCCAGTCGTCGCTGCGGGCCCAGTTCCAGGACGGCTACCCTGCGGAGGGCGCGACTGGGGCGCCACGCCTCTCTGTCGCGACCATCGTTGAGCGGCTCAACCGCCAACTTTACGAGAGTACCTCGACAGAAAAGTACGCAACGTTCTTTTTCGCGGAGTACGAAGCCGCGACCCGCCGCCTGACTTACACCAATGCCGGGCACCCTCCTCCGGTGGTGTTCCGTCAGGGCCGCATTGAGAGGCTGGAAGCGGGTGGTACGGTGGTGGGCATGTTCTCTCCCATGAAGTACGAGCAGGCAACGATCCAACTTCAGCCCGGCGATGTGCTGCTGGCCTTTACCGACGGACTCACCGAACCGGAGAATATTTACGGTGAAGAGTATGGAGAGCGGCGCCTCCTGGAAGTGGCCCAGCGCGCCTTGGGCTGCCCGCTCGAGGAGTTGGTGGAAGAAGTCTATCGCAGTGTGAGTGATTGGACGGGCAGCCCGGAATTACAGGACGACATGACCATGGTGGTGGCCAAGGCGACAGGATAAGCCAGCCATGGCTGCCACCCAACTGACGCGTAGCTTATTAAGGACCTACGACAAGGCCTTTATATTCAAGGAGTTAGAGCTTGTCTCTGAAGAATCGAGTCTCCCTGGTGACGGGTGCCTCGCGAGGAATTGGCAAGGAAATCACCCTCACCTTGGGGCGGGCAGGCGCGCGCGTGGCCGTCAGCTACCGGACTAACAAAATGGGCGCGCAAAGAGTCGTGAACGCCCTGCGCGCGGCAGGCACTGACGGCTGGGCGGTTGAGACCGACGTCACTGACCCGGCGCGCGCCAAAGAGTTGATCGACAGCGTGGTGCGCCACTTCGGGCGGCTTGACATTTTGGTGAACAACGTCGGCGACTTCGAATGGAAGCCGGTCCTGGAATCCACGCCGGAGGAGTGGCACGCTGTGGTCGCCTTGAACCTCTTCAGCGTCTTCTATACCTCGAAGTTCGCTTTGCCCGTCATGCGCCGGCAGCGTTGGGGGAGGATTGTCAATTTAGGGGCGGTGGGTGCGGAGCGGGCTTTTGGCCAGGCCAAGATCTCTGCCTACTCTGCCGCCAAGGCCGGCATGGTGGCGTTCAGCCGCTCGCTGGCCCTGGAAGAGGCCCGCTACGGCATTACCGTTAACGTGGTGAATCCGTCCATCATCGATGACAAGGAGCTTTCGCTGGAAGAGGCTCAGCGGATGACGGACGCGCGATTTCCCGTGGGTCGGCCAGCCACGGCGCAGGATGTGGCCGAGGCCGTGAAGTTCTTTGCCTCGGAGGATGCCGCTTTCCTGACCGGCCAGGTTCTGAATGTCAGTGGAGGATGGATGCTGTGAGTGCGGAACACCTGCGTGCGGCGCTCTCCCAGGGCCCCGTAGCCCACCTGGGCGCGGCGGGCCCCCGCTCTCGCCTGAGGCCCGGAACCTTCAGCCGTCCCGTGGTGGTTCTGGCGTTTGTCCTCTGCCTGCTCATCGTGGGCACGGTGGGCTTTCATATCATTGAAGGCTGGCCGTGGTTCCAGGCGCTCTACGGCACGCTGATGACGGTCTCCACGATTGGGGCCGAACCCGTGAATCAGCTCTCGCAGGCGGGCCGGGTCTTCAATGTAGTTTTTATTTTCCTGGGCATCGGCGTGGTGGGCTTCGCCATGGCTACCTTGACCCACGCGGTGATAGAATCCGAACTCGGATCGTTTTTCGGTCGGCGGCGCATGGAAAAAGAAATCTCCAAATTGCAGGACCACATCATCATC
>JALHUF010000613.1 GCA_022866195.1 Terriglobia bacterium | reverse complement strand
GGCTGCATCGTTTTCGTGCCCAACGGCGGGGGACAGACCGAGATCGTGGACCATCCTGAGCTGATTTATGAGAACGACGACGACGCGGTGCGGAAGATTGAGGCGGCTTTGGCGGATTCCGCGCTGCAAACCAAGCTGCGAACCCACTTGGCAGAGGGCGCCAACAGGTTTTCGGTAGACGGCTTCAAGCGAAGCATCCGCAAGATCGTGATCGAATTCCTGCAGGAGAAGAAGATTGCTCGTGAGGCAGACCATTAGATGGAGCCCCTCAGGCACCTACCATTTTGGCATCAGATAACAAAAGTCGCGGGTCTGCTGGGCGTGCGGAGCACTCTCCGAAGGTTATATCGGCGCTGTTTCGCTCCTGGGGGCGGCGAGCACACTCTTTCCGTAGCGGGGGAAACCGCGCGCTTCTATGTCTACTCGAAATCTAATATCGAGGCCCTGAATTCGCTGGGCGGGGAACGTCAAACGTTGGAGTTCCTTATCGGGAAACTGCGGCCTGGCGATTGCGTTTACGACATTGGGGCTGCTACCGGACTTTACACTGTCCTTCTTGCTAAGGCGGTTGGAGAGAGCGGGGAAGTCGTGGCTTTCGAGCCTGAGGATCACACCTACGAGCGCCTGCGCGAGCACCTGGATCTGAATCAGTTGACGAATGTGCGGGCCTTTCAGGTAGCCCTGGGAGAGGCTGAAGGAAAAGTCTGCCTCAGCCCTGGCGAGGTTGCCGGGTCTGCCAGGATCATTCAGTCAGGGGAACAGACGGCGGGTACGGGAATCATAGAGCGGGCACAAGTCGTAAACGGGGACAGTTTTGTGGAAGCACAGAATCTACGGGTGCCCCGAGCAGTCAAAATCGACGTCGAAGGTTATGAACTCGCAGTGATCGGCGGCCTGAGACGGACCTTGGCACAGCCTCAGTGCGAAGTGGTTTGTTGCGAGGTCCATCCTCACCTCCTGCCGGCACCAGTGACACCGGAGAAAGTCCTGGACCTCTTGCGGTCGCTGGGCTTTCGTCGCGTTGAAATTCACCCGCGTACCAAAGATTTCCATGCCTGGGCTTTCAAGGATGCGGAGGACTCGGCGCCGCGGCCGTCGGCCCCTGAGGACGGGACGTAAACCATGCGGATTTTGATGCTTTCACCTTACATTCCCTGGCCGCTCAATGGCGGCCCGCCGATCCGCATTTACTATGTGTTGAGAGAGTTGGTAAGGCTCGGGCACGAGGTCGTCTTGCTGGCGGGTCATGACGGTCCGCCCCTGCCGACGTCGCATCCTCTCACTTCTCTTTGCCGGGAGATCGTGACCTATCAGCCGCCCGAGAGTGCCCGCTCCGGTGTCCCGTTCCTCTCTGCCTTGCGCTCCCTGGCTTCGCCCCTACCCTCCGTGGCCGCGAAGTTCGGCGCCCGCCATATACGGGAGAGCATTCAGCGCCTCGCGGAGAAACACGAGTTCGACCTGATCTGGGCAAACTTCGCTTTTATGGCTTATGCGGTTCCGCCGGAACTGTGCCGAACCACGCCCTTGGTTTTGGACGAGCACGAGTCGGAAGGGCTGCTGTGGCGGCAGTTTTTGCGTCACGGAAGCCTGGCGAAGCGGGCCTTCGCGCTGGTGAATCTGATTAAACTTCCGGCCTTCCAAAAGAGAATCATGTCCCAGGTTGCGGCCGTGCTCAGCAATTCCGAACGCGAAGCGGACTTCACGAGGCAGTACGCGCCGCCGGGTGTCCAGGTGTGGGCGGTCCCGAATGGGGTGGACACGGCAGTTTTTGCCCCCGCACAAACGGAAGGGAATAAGAAGAATGTCATTCTGCTGTGCAGCGGTCTGGCCGTTTACCGGAACCGCGCGGCGGCGCGATGGTTCGCCCGCCGCATGTTCCCAAGAATTCGCCTCGAGGTGCCCGACGCGGAATTCTGGATTGTGGGCAGCAATCCTAACCGCGAAATCTGGCGGCTCGCGGAAACCCCCGGTATCCACGTCACGGGCACCGTGGAAGACGTTCGCCCTTACTATGCGATGGCCAAGGTGGCCGTAGCCCCCTACCGTTACGGTGAGGGCACAAAAATAAAGGTGGTGGAGGCGATGGCCTGCGGGACGCCCGTGGTCTCCACGTCAATCGGCTGCCAGGGGATCGAGGTGATTGACGGTAAGCACCTCCTGATTGCTGATAACGAGGCGGACTTCAGCCGCCGGGTCGCCGAACTGCTGCGTGACCCCGAGCGGGCTCAGGCTCTAGCTGCAGCGGCGCGAGGGCTGGCGGTGGAGAAGTATTCTTGGGAACGACTCATCTCCAACCTGGAGCCGAAACTCGCGGATCTCGTGCGCCGGACTCGCGGGACAGCCCAAGCAGGAATCCCCCACGTAACGCTCCAAGGATAGAGGCCATTCTACGGACTAACAATAGGGCGCGAGTTTCGCGGGCGTTACTGGAAGACGGAATATCACGACTAGGAAACACCAAGGGAACGAGCCGCGCTAGTGCGGGAGTCCAACAGGAGCTTTGTAACCGGAGGTTGAAACGGTGCTGAAGGCTTTGCGGCGATTGACATACCGGTCTGGACTGTCAAAGCTTGCCCGAATACTTGGTGTTTCGCGTTTCCTCAGGAAGTGGTATTACCGGGTTGCGGTGTCACGCGACTGCGTCTTTCAAGTCAGAGTGCACTCGGTTGTTGCGAAATTCTCTGTCCGTAGCCCCAGTGAATTACGACGCTTGGAAGGGGGTATTCCACGGGAGGATGACTTCCTGAGGGTTTTAATGTCCACGCTTGCCCCCGGCGACGTCTTCTTCGACATTGGAAGTGACATCGGCCTGTTCGCTATTCTATTGGCCAAGGTTGTGGGGGAGCAAGGCCAAGTAATCGCTTTCGAACCTGAAAGCCGCGCGCACAAGGAACTGGAAGACAACGTCTCGTTGAATCGGCTGACGAATATCCGAATTTATCAAAAGGCGCTTGGCCAGGAAAACAGCAAAGGCCGACTCGCTCTGATAGGCAGGGCGTGCTCTTCCCTGCTTCCAAGCGTGTGGGAAGCAAGAATGGCGACTGCGTCTGTTCGCGAGAGCCGTCGAGAAGGGGTAGTAGATTGTTCTCCGGTTATTGCTTCTTCAACAACCGCTTGGGAAACGGTGGACATCGTTGAGGGAGACTGGCTACGAGAAAGCGAGGCACTGCCCATTCCTCGCGCCGTGAAAATTGACGTCGAAGGGTACGAGCACTTCGTGTTGAGAGGCCTGAAATCAACCTTGGCGAACCCTGCGTGTGAGTTGCTTTGCATGGAGATCCATCCAGGAATCTTACCGGAAAAGGTGAACGTAGATGACCTTATGGATTTGGTGCGGTCCCTAGGATTTACCGACCTCGACGTGCATCTCCGCCAGACCGAGATTCACATGATTGCCCGGAAGGCGCCTTCTCGCGGCCTGGGTTTCGCTGGAGGGCAGCACAGAGGCGTTCCCTCGACCTAGTGCATTGGCCCTAAGAACCAAAGCTCACACTGCAATCCGAGCCTGTCCAGTCACCCAGAGGAGTTAGGCAATGAAGGTCGTGATCTTTGCTACCGCCACGCCGACCGTTGGGGGAATTGGTCAATACATACAGCAACTTCTCCCGCGGATTATCCCGCTCCTGATAACGAGAGGGTGCCAAGTCACGGTGCTGCTTTCCAAGGACTCACCCTTTGGGTTGTCAATGAATGGGCTGCGAAAGGTCCGATTGCCGGCCAGCCGGGCTAACAGGGAGTTGCGGGTGCTTTGGGAGCACGCTTACGCGGCTGTCCTGGGTTGGGGTGCGGATGTATTTGTATCGCTGGAGTCGCGGTTGCCCAGAGTGCCGATCCGGGCAAGGCGATTTCTAGTCGTGATACATGATGTGTACCCCTTCCTCGAGCACCTTGAGCCTGAACGCTATCCCGTGGAGCACACCCGCCTGAAGGGCTTCTACTGGCGCTTAGTCGTGCGCAAGGCGGTCATGAAGGCCGACCGCATCATTACCGATTCGAACTCCGCGGCAGGCGACCTGAAAAAAGTGTTTGGTGTGCCGGACGATCGCGTCACGACCATTTACGCCGGGATAGATCACGGACGGTTCCGGTTACTCCGTGGAGCGCAGAGTGTCCAAGACGTTCGCACGCGTTATCATCTTCCAGAAGCCTTTTATCTGTACGTCAGCGGGCTGGGGGCCAGAAAGAATTTCCGCCTCATTGTAGAAACCTATGCGCGGGCACGACTCGACCCACGCATCAAGCTCCCAGTCGTAGTTACGACCGAAAAGCCCCAGGGTGAACGGCCCCCTACCACGATCAAACTGATCGAGGATAGTGGGCAGACAGACCTGTTTCGGTTTATTGGGCGGGTTCCCGACGACGAACTGCCATCCCTCTACGCGGCATCGCGAGCACTACTCTACCCATCGCTCTATGAAGGTTTCGGTCTCCCCCCTGTCGAAGCGATGGCTTGCGGGACTCCGGTGATAGCGTCGAACCGTACGTCGCTTCCCGAGGTCGTGGGCGACGCAGCCTTTGTGATTGATCCCGATCATCCGGAATCCCTGATCGAGGCGCTCTACAAGGTAAACGTGGACTCCGCCCGCAATAATATGATTGAGAAGGGCTTGAAACGTGCCCAAGATTTTTCGTGGGAGAGCACCGCAGAAAAGACGGCTCATGAAATTCTAGCGCTCAACACGCAGGGTCTTGGCGAAGGATGAACGTCCATGAATGAAATGCCGGACGCGCCCAAGGTATGTGTGGTGCTGGTCAATTGGAATGGCGCCGAGTTCACAATTCCCTGCATCGAGAGCATAGCGGAATCGGACTATCCCAATTTTCAGGTGGTTGTGGTTGATAATGGCTCAGCGGACAATTCTCCCGCCCGAATCACGCAGCGCTTCCCCGACTTGGAGCTTCTGCGCCAGCCTGCAAACCTGGGAGTTTCGCAGGCTCGTAATCTAGGCATCGCGCGAGCTGCCGAGCTCGGCAGCGATTATGTGTTGATACTCGACAACGATACCACGGTGGACCGGAGTTTGATTTCCCACCTAGTCGCCACGGCAAAACCGCATGACGACGCCGTTGCCGTAGGGCCCAAGATCTACTACCTTCATGATCCCAAGCGGCTATGGTTTGCCTACGGGCGGCTGAGTCTCTGGACGGGCTTCTACTTCAATCCAGTTTATAACTCGGTTGACCGGGGACAATTCGAGCAAGTGATGGAAATGGACGCCGCTTCCACTTGCTGTCTCTTGATTCCGATGGGAATAGTGAAGGTGGTAGGAGGATTCGACCCGGACTTTACTAGAAACGAAGATGTGGACTGGTCTCTTCGGTGTCGGCGGGCGGGTTTCAAACTCCTATACTGCCCCCAGGGGAGAGTGTGGCACTTCCTGGGAGGATCCTCCAGGAAACAGCCAGCCGCCTCCATTCGATACCTACTGACGCGTAATCAACTCTGGACACTACGGAAAGTGGGCCGCCCCTGGCACTTGCTCTCCATTTTATGCTTGTATCCAGTTCACTGTTGCTGGCGGTTGTTGAAAATGGGCCTGAGAAGGCAATGGGATTGTATGTGGGCGGAATTGCGGGGCGCAAAAGACGGCTTTGTTGCTTCCATTCCCCCAGTCGATACTCATCGCGGGACGCTAAGCCCGCAGAAATAGGAGCAAGTAAGTTAATGGTGGCCTCGGACTTTCCAAAGACAAAACTGCGAGTCTTAATGTGTGCCTTTGCCTGCGCGGCAGACCCCAGCACGAAGTTCTTTGGGGGCGGCGATCTCATGGCTTGCAACATGGTGAAGCGCCTGGGCCGCGTGCATCGGTTGTGGGTCCTCACCGCCGCCCAAAACCGCAAGGCTATTGAAGCGGCGCTCAAGGCGAAGCCGCTTCCAGATGTGCAATTCGTCTACGTAGAGCTGCCGGGCTGGCTGCATCCCCTGTTGCGGCACCAAGGGGGCATCCAGTTCTATGCCTATCTCTGGCAGTGGAAAGCCTATTTCGTTGCTCGCAAGCTTCAGCGGCAGATTCATTTTGATGCCTTTCATCATCTCACTTACGACAATGACTGGATGGCGAGTATTATCGGCGCCTTGCTGCCCGTTCCTTACCTTCGAGGTCCAGGCGGGGGAGCACACCGGACGCCGAAGGCGTTCGTTCGGAACTACCCCCTCCGCGAACGTTGCTGGGAGCGGGTTCGAACCATCGGGCAGTGGTTATACCGGCACGATCCGTTCTTTGTGCTGGGTCGACGACGTGCCAAGGCCATCCTGGTCTGTAATCGGGAGGCACTCAACGCGGTACCGCAATAGTGGCAGCATAAAGTTCAGCTCATGCCACACAGCGGCGTACCATCCGCTGCCTTTGAGGGGTTCAGGCCGGGGGCCCAGCCTAAGGAAACGTACCGGATCCTTACGGCCGGACGCCTGGTCCGCCTCAAAGCATTTGACTTGGCCATCGAGGCATTCAAAACCTTTGTCGCGCGGACGGGCTTGGCCGGTCGGAGTGATGGAGTGGAATTCTCCATAGTCGGCGATGGTCCAGAGCTTCCACGGTTGCGAGGTTTAGTTTGCAGTTACGGGCTCCAGGAGCAGGTCAGGTTCGAGACTTGGAAACCTCAGGAGGAGCTTTGGTCCACCATGCGTTCGTGCGATGTGTTCTTGTTTCCGAGTTTGCGGGATGGAGGCGGATTGGTGGTAGTGGAAGCGATGGCTGCCGGCAAACCGGTGATTTGTTTGGACTTGGGCGGACCAGGACTTCACGTAACCAAAGGGTGCGGGATCAAGGTGCCGGCGAGCTCTCCCGAACAGGCGGTGCGCGACCTCGCGGAGGCGCTGGGACAACTTTATCAGGATCCCGAGTTGCGTTTACGGATGGGTCGAGCCGCGCGCGAGCGTGCTGCGCGGCTCTATCACTGGGATAGGCTGGGTGAGCGCATGCTGGAAATCTACCAGGACGCACTCGGTATACAACAGGGCGACGCGTAGGTAGCTGTGCTTAAGGGATCAGGCTGGAATGCAACCATGACGCAGGACCTCTTGGTTCCCCGGAGTGCAGAAGGCTATCCCCGCCCGGTGCGGGGCACGCTGCTATACGGAATCCTCTGGCTGATGCTGTGGGGCGGCTACAATACCGATTTTGAACGACTTCTTGAACCTGGCTTCCCCCGCAATGCTCTTGACCTGTTTCATGGTCTCCGTGCTTTCTTCCCCATAGTGGCTGGGTGGCTGGCTGGCCTTATGCTGCTGGCGAAAGGCACTCGGGCAGGACGCACGCTGGCCGGACCGCTCGGCCTGTTGGCTGTCTACGCGCTCATCGGTATCATCTCGTCCCTTCTTCTTTCGAGTCAGCCGCTCACGGCCGTGTACTGGGCATGCCAATACGCCTCAGTTATCCTGGTGCTCTGCGCCAGTCTCAGCGAGGTCGACCCCTTGCCCTGTCTCTCTCGCCTGCTGGGACTGAACTGGATTGTCGTCGTCTTGTTAGCAGCAGCTATCCTGTCCGCCGTCTGGTTTGATCCTGACGTGAAACTCCGGCCAGGAGGTTATCTGCTTGTGCAGCCTCCTGGGGGGGGCGCTTCACCGTCGAACCAACTGTTTGGGATGGCCACAACACGGTCTACGGGTGCGGCAAGATACGCTGCCATAGCAGGGCTTGCGGCCTTGGCCAAGCTCTGGCAGGGCACTGCGAGGTCCAGGAGTATCTGGGCGTTCGTGCTTCTCTTCTCCGTGTACGGCATAGTCTTGCTGCAAGCGCGCACCGCGCTCTTAGCTTTCCTGGCTGGCGCGTTCCTGCTCCTGTGGTTGCGCCGCAGCTTAAGGCCGCTTTTCCTCGCCGGGGTTCCGGTGGCAGGTCTGCTGCTCGCCGTCACGGGATCTTACGGGGCCTTCTGGGCGCGCCTAACCCGAGGCAAGGTGTTCGACCCCACGCTTAGCGGACGGACGGTGACGTGGCAGGCAGGCTGGGCGCTTTTCCAGGAGTCCCCCTGGCTGGGCTGGGGCTTTCACGCTGACCGGATCTTTCTTGGCTGGCAGCATATGCACAACGCCCTGCTTCACGCTTTGGTACAGACCGGCGTGTTGGGAACAGTTCCCTATGTGGCGGCGATTGTGGGTGCTTGGATTTTTGTGGTCCGACTTTATCGGACCCGGCCGTTGCGGGGGTTGTCCCCTCTGCCGATTGAGATTCCCGCCGTTCTCGCTTTCTTCACCATCGCCTCGATTACGGAATCAACCTTTGCGTTTTTCGGGACCCCCTGGCTTCTTAGCGCGCCCCTCATAGCTTATGTCCAAGTGCTGGCCTGGCAAACGAGAAGATCAAGGTCAGCAATCGGCGTTGCTCCTCGCGCTCGCATGTGCGGCGTTCAACCGCGGCTCCTGGCACCCGGCGCGCAAGGTAGATAGCAGCTTTTTCCAGATTTGGCCATCCCCACAACCTGGGCGATTTTCAAGGAATCGCCATTTGTCGGCCTGGGGTTTTGGGCAGACAGGCTCTACCTCCAGGGGCAGAACGTGCACAACACTCTCATCGACGCTTTGATTCAGAGCGGTCTTCTGGGGACTATTCCCTTTGTGCTGGCCCTATTGATTGCCTGGGTTGCTACCTGCCGACTTGGCCAGAAAGCTCCCTGCTGCGGGAGGGAACCCTCCCTCGCGAAGCTCTCGCAATTATGACCTTTTTTCTGGTGAACTCAATCACGGAAACTACCCTTAGCTTCCCAGGGGCTGGCCCTGTACATGGTGGCGATGTTGCCCGATGAGAGCACGTCGGACCGTTGCAGTGACAGATCTTCTCACACCCCTCCTCTCGTCCTACCAAATTAAGCCCTCTTCTTTTCCTCTTCTTCGTCGCTCTGCACAAGTCCGTATCGAGTGACGTAAGCCTGCCAAACAAGACCAATACGCACGCCCGGTGTTTTGCCAAAGGAAATCTCTTGACGCACTCGTGCCGACTCCAAAGATGACTATGTTCTGCTATGAATTACGCGCCTTCCACTCGGGACCCTCAGGTGATCGAGTAGTCGCTTCAGCAGAAAGCCGTGCTGGTCTCGCATCAGGCCTTCTAGTATAAAAACCCAGGATTGAAAAGACACTGACCGTGGCTTCCCGCTTCATGCGACTCCTCAGGATGACAGCCCCTGACCCTTTTTCAACAACCTGTTAGGCGAGGCCACCGGCCGGCCTAAGAAGATGGAGGCAACCTGCCTGATAGATCATATTTGATGGTGACACCCTTTGCTGTAGCGCCGGTCTGTGACCGGCGGCTTTCGCGGCTCACAGAGCCGCGCTACAGAAGTAAGTGGCGTTATAATGAGAACTTGTCCATCCCGCGATCGGGGGGGTGCCTGGTCTTAGCTCCGCCACCTGGCGAATTAGGCGGGTCGGCCAAACAAGAGTTGGGCCCCACGCACATGGCGCAAGAAGACAAGGTCTTCCTCAACCTGGCAGGCGAGTTCGCCGTCGCAAGCGAACTAAACCGACGGCGAGTGCTTGCGTCTGTGACATATGGTGCCTCGAAGAGTGCGGACGTATTCGCTATGAACCGCGACATGACGAAAATAGTTCGAATCGAAGTCAAGACCACTGACAAACGCAAGTGGCCTATCGGTGAAAAAGCCACGCGCGTAAGTCCACAATCATCGGATGTCTTCTGGGTGCTGGTTCAGTTGCCCGCACCACTTGATGCGCCCGCTCAAGATGAATCTCATCGTGGCGCTCATTCGCCACGGTATTTTGTGCTTTCGGCCCAAGAGATCTACGAAGTCTGGCGCAAAGAGGCGGACGAATACGGAAAAGGTTACTTCTCAAGGCACGGCCGCAAGTTCGAGGGCCTTGGTGTACCCAACGTCAGCCTCAATGGGGTTGTTGCCTTCGAGAGCAGATGGGAGAAAAT
>JALHUF010000612.1 GCA_022866195.1 Terriglobia bacterium | reverse complement strand
CGCCTCTCGGCAGAGGTCGAGGCAGTGAAGGGGGATTTGCAGGGGGCGTGTCAATCATTAGCGACGGAAATCACCGAGATAGTTCTGGGCAACGGTTCGCCGGGTGGAAGGGAAGCGGAGGGACTACGTTGAGACACGGCGCGCGCCGAGCATTGTTGGTGTTTCTTTTCGCCTTGTGCCTGGTGGGACTGGCGGGTTCGCTTTCGGCTGGGGCGCGTGAGGTGAGGCGCGACGCGGCGGCCAACTGGGCGGCAAGCGAGGAAAGCGGGGAGCAGAAGCACGCAGCCGTCTTCAAATGGATCAACTTTATTCTTCTCGCCGGTGCGCTAGTCTATTTGCTGCGGAAGCCCCTGGCGGAGTTTTTCACCCGGCGCTCGGCTTCCATCCAGAAGAGTCTGGAGGAAGGGCGGAAGGCGCTCGAGGCCTCTCAGGCACAACTGCAAGCCGTGGAGGAGAAGTTGCAGCGCCTCGAGGAGGAGATGGCGGCCTTCCGGGCTGACGCCCTGCGCGAGATGGACGCGGAACGTGAGCGCCTGCGCCAGGCGACCGCTCAGGAAGCGGCGAAGATGATAGACTCCATCCGGCTACAGATGGAAACCGCCAGCAAGCAGGCGCAGCTCGAGTTGAGGCTCTATGCTGCTGAACAGGCCGTAAAGCTGGCGGAGCAGATGATTGGCCGCCGCCTGGACGACACCAGCCAGCGGCGCCTGGTAAGCCACTTTATTGCCGGGCTGGAAGCGACACGGACAGGCAGTTGAAAGTTGAGAGTTGAAAGTCAACCGTGCGAGGTGCCGAAACGTTGAGGGTCTTGCTTTAGACTTTTAACTTTTGACTCTCAACCAGTCGTAGGATTCCCCCTGTGGCGATGGTAATTGCCAATCGATATGCACGCGCTCTGGCGGACGTGGTGAGCCGCACGGGCGACTACCGAAAGATCCTCGAGGAACTGGGGGATTTCGCTGCGGCCTACCAGGCGAGTGCCGAACTCCGTGAGGTTTTGACCACCCCGGCGGTGCCCTTGCAGGAGAAGATCAGAGTCCTGGACGCCATTCTCGCGCGGCTGGAGGTCTCGCTGGTCACCGGGAACTTCTTACGTGTGCTGACGTCCAACTACCGTCTGAGTTTGTTGGGCGAAGTCATCCAAGCTTACCTGAAGATTGTTAACGAGCGGCTGGGGATCGCGCGGGTGCTGATCTCCTCCGCGGCGGAGCTTTCGGATGTCGAGCGTGGGGCTTTGAGGGCGCGCTTCGAGGCGCTCACCCGACAACGCGTGGAAGTCGAATTTCGAATCGAGAAGGAATTACTGGGCGGAATCCTGGCCCGGATCGAAAGCACGGTTTACGATGGGTCCGTTCGCGGTCACTTGCAGCGCCTGCGCGAGCGGCTCACAGCCCGGTAGAAACTTGGGAGAGCAGTAGACTACCGGGGCCCGAACTCAAACCTCCTGCCCGCGGCGGGTCGGAGAGGGGCGTGAAGATGCCACAAATCAGAGCAGACGAAATCAGCAAGATCATACGCGAGCAGATTGAACACTACGACCGCAGCGTTACCGTCACGGAGGTGGGTTCGGTCATTTCCGTGGGGGATGGCGTGGCGCGAATCTATGGCCTGGAAAACGTCATGGCCGGCGAACTACTCGACCTTCCCCACGACGTTGCCGGGCTGGCCTTGAACCTCGAGGAAGATCAAGTGAGCGCGGTGCTGCTGGGCGATTACACGAAGATCCAGGAAGGGGACGTGGTCAAGCGGACGAAGCGGATCATGTCCGTGCCGGTGGGCGAGGCGCTGATCGGTCGCGTGGTGGACGCCCTCGGCCACCCGACAGACGGCAAGGGCCCGATCCTGACGGACCATTACATCCCCATCGAGCGCCTGGCCCCGGGCGTGGTGGATCGCCGGCCCGTCCGCGAGCCGCTGCAAACAGGGATCAAGGCCATCGACGCCATGATCCCCATCGGCCGCGGCCAGCGCGAGCTGATTATCGGCGACCGGCAGACGGGCAAGACCGCCATCGTTCTCGACACCATCATCAACCAGCGCGCTGGCGACGTGATCTGCATCTATGTGGCCATCGGGCAGAAGCGCTCGACCATCGCCCAGGTCATCAAGACGCTGGAGGAATACGATGCGATGAAATACAGCATCGTGGTAGAAGCGGGCTCCTCCGACCCGGCACCGATGCAGTACATCGCTCCCTACGCGGGCTGTGCGATGGGCGAGTATTTCCGCGACCGTGGTCGCCACGCGCTGTGCATCTACGACGACCTTTCCAAGCACGCCGTCTCCTATCGTGAAATCTCGCTCCTGCTGCGGCGACCCCCGGGACGGGAGGCCTACCCCGGCGACGTTTTCTACCTTCACTCCCGGCTCCTGGAGCGCGCCGCCAAGCTGAACGATGAACTCGGCGGCGGATCGCTGACAGCGCTCCCCATCATCGAAACTCAGGCCGGAGACGTTTCGGCCTACATTCCGACCAATGTCATCTCCATCACCGATGGCCAGATCTACCTGGAGTTGGACCTGTTCAATGCCGGCCCTCGGCCGGCCATCAATGTGGGCATCTCCGTGTCGCGCGTGGGCGGCAATGCCCAGATCAAGGCCATGAAGCAGGTGGCTGGCATGCTGCGACTCGAAATGGCGCAATATCGCGAGTTGGCGGCTTTCGCGCAGTTTGGCAGCGACCTCGATAAGGCCACGCAAGCGCAGCTCAACCGTGGGCAGCGCCTGACGGAAATCCTGAAGCAGGGTCAGTTTCAGCCGCTGCCCGTCGAGAAGCAGGTGGTGAGCATCTTCGCGGGCACCAATGGCTTCCTCGACGATCTGGCGGTCGAGGACTGCCAACCCTTTGAGCAAGCCCTCTGCGAGTTCATGGATTCTTCCTACCCGGCCCTGGGGAAGCAAATGATCGAGAAGAAGCAACTCGACGATGCCCTGCGCGCGGAGATCCGCAAGATGCTGGAAGAATTCAAGGCCAAGTTTGTGGCAGAGCGGAAAGAGAAGGCCGCAGCTTGAGTGGCGGGATCTTGGCCCTTGGTGGGACGGACAAGCGCTGGCCGCCCGGAGTGTGAGGAGGTTGTGGCATGAGTGATTGGACATCGTGGATTTTGAACGCGCTCCCCATGGTGGTCCTGCTCGGCATGTGGGTGTTTTTCATGCGCAAGATGAGAACGGAAGGGTGGGGGAAGCCCTACAGCAAGCAGATCGAATTGCTCGAGCAACAGTTAGCGGAGCTTCGCCAGGCTAATCAACTCTTGAAGAAGCTGGTTGAGGCCAGATAAGTGAATGAATGCGGATCTGTAGCGGCATCCTGGGCGCGCCGAGGTGGTCAGTGACCAGCACCGGCGGCCATCCACGGCAGCCCGGGACAGGTAGACCGCCGCTACAGTAGGGAAGAACGTGGCAAATATCCTGGATATTCGTCGGCGCATTCGCTCGGTGAGAAACACGCAGCAGATTACCCGGGCGATGAAGATGGTGGCGGCCGCACGGCTGCGGCGGGCGCAGGAGCGGGTGTTCAACGCCCGCCCCTATGCCAACCAAATGCTGGCTCTGCTCGGCAGCTTGGCGGCCCGCACCGAGCAACGCGTGCATCCCCTGCTGGCCGAGCGGCCCGTGGAGAAAATCCTGCTGGTGCTCGTTACGGCCGACAAGGGACTCTGCGGGGCGTTTAACGCCAACCTGATCCGCGCTGCGCAGCACTATCTGGAGGCGCACCGCGACCGCCAGGTGGCACTCATAGCCGTGGGCCGGAAAGGGCGGGATTTCTTCCGCAAGCACCCGGTCGAAATCCTCGCCGACCAGGTGAACTTGTTCAGCCGGCTGGAATTCTCGCACGCGCAGGATATTGCCCAGCAAATCATCGACCTTTACACGCAACAAGCCGTCGATGCGGTGGATTTCATCTATAACGAATCGAAGACGGTTTTGACGCAACGGTTGACGGTGGAGCGCTACCTTCCCATCAAGCCGCTGAGACCAGCCGAGGGCGAAGCCCTGATTGACTACATCTATGAAGAGCCGGCGCCGGAAATCTTCAATGTCCTGTTGCCGCGCTATGTGGAAATCGAGGTTTATCGCGCCTTGCTGGAATCGGCAGCCTCGGAGTTCGCGGCGCGCATGACAGCCATGGACGCCGCCAGCAGCAACGCCGCGGAAATGATTGACTCGCTCACGCTGCACATGAACCGGGTACGGCAGGCCGCGATTACCAGGGAGATTATCGAGATCGTGAGCGGCGCGTTGACGTAACAGTTGAAAGTTGACAGCCGAAAGTTGAGAGGCGAGAAACCTTCAACCTTCGACTTTCAACTCTTGGACTGATTTGAAGAAAGGACCAGCATGGCAGAAGCGCACGTTGGCAAGGTTGTGGAAGTAACCGGCCCGGTCGTGGTGGTGGCGTTTGAACCCGATCACCTGCCACCCATCTACAACGCCCTGAGGATCACCTCCGAGGGCTTCGACGTTGCCAGCCCCCTCAGCGTCGTCGCCGAGGTGGAACAGCACCTGGGCGAAGGCCGCGTGAAGGCCGTGGCCATGGAACCCACCGAAGGCATGGTGCGGGGCATGAAGGCCATTGACCTCGAGGGGCCCATCACCGTACCCGTGGGCAAGTGCACGCTCGGCCGCGTGATGAACGTCATCGGCGAGCCTGTGGACAATCTAGGGCCGATTGTTTCTGACACCCGCTTCCCCATTCACCGCCACCCGCCGGAACTCGAAGAGCAGAACACCACGCTCGAAATGTTCGAAACCGGGCTGAAGGTGGTGGACTTGCTGGAGCCCTATCTGCGAGGCGGGAAGACCGGCCTGTTCGGCGGCGCCGGCGTCGGCAAGACGGTCATCATCATGGAGCTCATCAACAACGTCGCCATGAAACACGGTGGTGTCTCCGTCTTCTCCGGCGTGGGCGAGCGCACCCGCGAGGGGAATGACCTTTGGCTGGAGATGACAGAGTCCGGCGTGATCGTGCCCGGCAACTCGGAGAAATCGAAGGCCGCGCTCATCTACGGCCAGATGACCGAACCCCCGGGCGCCCGCTTGCGCGTGGGCTTGACCGGGCTGACCGTCGCCGAGTATTTCCGCGATGTCGAGGGGCAGGATGTGCTGCTGTTCATCGACAACATCTTCCGCTTCACCCAGGCAGGCTCGGAAGTTTCGGCGCTGCTGGGCCGTATGCCTTCCGCGGTCGGCTACCAGCCGAACCTTTCCACCGAGATGGGCGAGTTGCAGGAGCGCATCACTTCGACCCAGAAGGGCTCCATCACTTCCGTGCAGGCCATCTACGTGCCTGCGGACGACTTGACGGATCCCGCGCCGGCCACCACCTTCTCGCACCTGGACGCCACCACCCAGCTCTCCCGCGCCCTGACCGAAATCGGCATCTACCCGGCCGTCGATCCGCTGAATTCCTTCTCGCGCATCCTCGATCCCCATATCATCGGCAGCGAGCACTACGAGACGGCCCGCAGCGTCAAGGAAGTCCTCCAGCGCTACAAGGATCTCCAGGACATTATCGCCATTCTCGGCATGGAGGAACTGAGCGAGGAAGACAAAAAAGTCGTGGCCCGCGCCCGAAAGATTCAGCGTTT
>JALHUF010000611.1 GCA_022866195.1 Terriglobia bacterium | reverse complement strand
GAGGTAGTAGCCAAGGCGGCGCAGGTCGCCCCCGTGCCAGAGGGTGTCGTATGATAGGAATGCGGACCATCCTGCAGGTGGCGGACAATTCTGGGGCGAGGAAGCTGTCCTGCATTCTGCCCGTGGGTGGGGATGTGGGATTGCAGGCGGGGCTCGGAGACGTGGTCACCGCCTCGGTGAAGGAGGCGGCACCCGACAGCCCCATCCCCAAGGGCAAGGTGGTGAAGGCCGTAATCGTCCGCATGCGCAAAGAACAGCGCCGGCGGGATGGCAGCTACATCCGCTTTGATGAGAACGCGGCGGTGCTGATCAATGAGGCGGGCGAGCCCGTGGGCACCCGCGTCTTCGGCCCCGTGGCGCGGGAGCTGCGCGAGAAGAAATTCTTGAAGATCGTTTCTTTGGCGCCCGAGGTTTTGTGATGGGAGTAGCACTCGACATCCGAAAGAACGACCAGGTCCAGGTGCTCGCCGGACGCGATAAAGGCAAAGCGGGCCGGGTGCTGGAGGTTGTGCCGCGGAAGAGGTGGCTGTTTGTAGAGCATGTGAACATGGTGAAGCGCCACACGCGGCCCAATCCGGGCAAACAGATCCGGGGAGGCGTCCTCGATAAAGAGGGCCCGATCCACATCTCCAACGTGGCCCTGGTCTGCGACGAGTGCGGGCCCACTCGCATCCAGCACCGCAAGAAGGCGGAAGGCAAGAAAGTGATTACGGTGCGCGTCTGCGCCAAGTGCGAGAAGATCTTGGACCGTTAGAGTCAGGGAGGCAGCAAGCCGAGACATGGTGCCGCGATTGAAAGAGCGTTACCGGAAAGAAATCGTTCCCGCGCTGATGAAGGAATTCAGCTACCGGAACGTCATGGCGGTGCCGCGCCTGCGGAAGATCACGGTAAACATGGGGCTGGGCGAGGCGATCCAGAACGCCAAGCTGCTGGATACGGCGACCCAGGAATTGAGCCAGATCACCGGCCAGAAGCCGGTCATCACCCGGGCGCGCAAGTCCATCGCCAATTTCAAGCTGCGCAAGAACATGCCGATTGGGGCGATGGTCACCCTGCGGGGCGAGCGGATGTACGAGTTCATCGACCGCTTGATGAATGTGGCCCTGCCCCGCGTCCGCGACTTTCGCGGCCTCTCCACGCGGGCATTTGACGGGCGGGGCAATTACACGCTGGGCCTGCGGGATCAGTTGGTGTTCCCCGAAGTGGACTATGCCAAGGTGGAAAAAGTCAAAGGCCTGAACATCTCCATCGTCACCGATGCTCGGACGGACGCGGAGGCGCTGGCCTTGCTCCGGCACCTGGGCATGCCGTTCCGGGCCGAGGTTCAACGGCAGCAGGCCGCCGAGCAGACGAGCGAAAAGGCAGGAGGGTAATCTGTGGCGCGTACCTCTCAGATGGCCAAATTGGTGAAGAAGCCAAAGTACAAGATTCGCCACAGGAACCGCTGCCGCATTTGTGGTCGGCCACGCGGCTATCTGCGCAAGTTCCAGATGTGCCGGCTCTGTTTTCGGCAGTTGGCGCTGCGGGGCGAGATTCCCGGCGTGACCAAATCCAGTTGGTGAGCCGCGGGCTTGCCGGAACGCACTTTCATATTTGGGAGCCTTATGTCAGTTACCACTGATCCCATCGCGGACATGCTCACGCGCATTCGGAACGGGATCCAGGCCCGGTTCCAGCGCGTGGATATGCCCTCGGCGAAATTGAAGATGGAGGTTGCGCGCATCCTGAAGGAAGAGGGCTATATCAGCAACTTCAAGGTTGCCGAGGAAGGGAAGAAGAAGACTCTGAAAATCTTCCTGCGCTACAGTGCTGACGGCACAAGCGTCATTTCGACTTTGGAACGGGTCTCCCGGCCGGGGCGGCGTGCCTATGTGGGTGCGCGCGAAATCCCGAAGGTCCTGGGAGGCATGGGGATCAACATTCTGACTACGCCGCGCGGCTTGATGACCGGGAAGAATGCGCGAAAGGCCGGGGTCGGCGGTGAGCTGCTTTGCAGCATATCGTGAAGTCCCGGCCCCGGGCGGCTGAAAGGTCGGCTAGCGAGGACTTCGACCTTCAGGATCGGGCGCAGGTTTGGATGCGAGCTTATGTCGCGAATTGGTAAAAAGGCCATCGAAGTTCCTTCCGCTGTCACGGTGACGACGGAAGGGTCGGTAATCGTGGTAAAGGGGCCGAAGGGAACTCTGCGGGTTCCGATTCCGCCGGGCATCCGGTTCGAAAGGCAGGACAGTCGCCTAGTGGCGCAGCGGGAAGACGACGAGCACGCGGCTTTGCACGGGTTGGCGCGCAGCTTGGTGGCGAATGCCATCCGCGGCGTGACGCAGGGGTTTGAGAAACACCTGGACATTGTGGGCATCGGCTACCGCGCGGAACTGAAAGGACGGACGGTACAGTTCACCCTCGGGTATTCCCATCCGATTGACTTTCCGATTCCCGAAGGGATATCGGTTAACGTGGAAAAGCAGACGCACCTGGTGCTGAGTGGCGCGGACAAGCAGCGGGTGGGCGAAGTAGCAGCCGAGATGCGCGCTTTGCGGCCGCCGGACCCCTACAAGAACAAAGGGGTCCGCTATACCGGCGAGCGGTTGAAGAGGAAGGTCGGCAAGGCGGCGGCTGCCGCCGCCGGAGCGGCCAAGCAGTAGACGCAAGCAGAGAGCGGGGAGTGCCAGGTACCCTATGTTAACGCTGGATTCCAGGAACGTGGGCCGTCAGCGGATTCACCGACGAATCCGGTGCCGGGTGGTAGGTCGGCCGCAGATGCCGCGCCTGAATGTTTTCCGGTCCCTGGGTCACATCTATGCCCAGATCGTTGACGACGCCCGGGGTCACACCTTAGCCTCAGCCTCCAGCCTCGACAAGGAGGTGCGCAAGACCTTGAAGAGCGGGGGTAACGTTGCTGCCGCCAAGACTGTGGGGCAGATCCTGGCCACCCGGGCCAAAGCCGCGGGTGTTTCCCGCGTGGTGTTCGACCGGGGAGGATATGCTTATCACGGGCGCGTCAAAGCCCTGGCGGAGGCGGCCCGCGAGGGTGGACTGCAATTCTAGAACGGATTGCAAGGGAGTATTGAGTTGGCCAATCGGATTGATCCCAGCACGCTGAATCTGAAAGATCAGGTCGTTTCCATCAACCGTGTCACCAAGGTGGTGAAGGGCGGAAAGAACCTCAGCTTCTCGGCTCTGGTGGTGGTGGGAGATAGGGGCGGGCACGTGGGCTATGGGTCTGGAAAAGCCAGAGAAGTACCCATGGCTATCCGTAAGGGAATCGAGGCCGCGAAAAAGTCTTTGGTGAAGGTAAACATTACGGCGACCACCATTCCCCACGCGGTGGTAGGCCACTTTGGCGCGGGCAAGGTTCTTCTGAAGCCTGCCCCGGAAGGCACGGGTGTGATTGCGGGGGGCACGGTGCGGGCCGTGGTAGAGGCCGCCGGGATTCAGAACGTGTTGACGAAATCTCTGGGCTCGACGAATCCCCACAACGTGGTCAAGGCCACCATGGACGCTCTCTGCAAGTTGCGCAACGTGGAAGAAGTGGCGGCGGCGCGGGGAAAGAGTCGGGAAGAAATCTAGAAGGTGAACAGCGTCGTGACGGAAAAAGCTCCACGGACGATCCTGATCAAGTGGGTGCGCAGCGGCATCGGCTTTGGCTACCGCCAGAAGGAGATGGTTCGCAGCCTGGGACTGCGTCGCCTCAACCAGGTAGTGGAACGCCCGGACACCCCGCAAATCCGCGGCTTGGTGGCTCGGATTCCCCACTTGGTGGAGGTTGTGCCCGAGCCGCCTAAGGTGCCGGCCTGGGGGCTAATGCCGGAGTACACGCTTCGGCCACCCGAGGTTGCTCCCCTCCAGTCGCCGGCCGCGCCGGAGGCGGTTCCGGGTCACGCGGAGCCTGAAGCCGTCGTTCCCAGCGAGACCCGCGAGCCGGTCCTCGCGTCGACGCCAGCCGAAGCCGCGGCAGAAGCGGAGAGAGAACGCCCCGCGCCCGCCAAGGCGGCCAAGAGCAAGAAACCGGCCAAGCAGGCCGCGACGCGAAAAGCCAAGGCGCCCAAAACCGAGAAGACTAAGCCCGGGGCAGGAAAGAGCGCCAAGCCTTCCAAGGCGAGAAAGAAATAGGCAACGGGATCATGGCGATACACATCGGAACACTTCGTCCTCCGCGCGGCGCCAGGACACGGCGAAAGCGGATTGGCATCGGGATGGGTTCAGGACACGGCAAGACCGCCACGCGCGGTTCCAAAGGACAACGGTCGCGGGCGGGTTCGCGGACCCGCCCGGGTTTTGAGGGCGGCCAGATGCCCTTGCAGCGCCGCGTTCCTAAGCGCGGGTTCACGAATATCTTTAAGAAGCGCTATGCGCTGGTTAACCTCAGAGATCTCACGGGATTCGGACCGGAAGAGAAAGTCACTCCTGGACTTCTTCTCGAGCGGGGTGTGATCAAGCGGCTGCGAGACGGGCTCAAGGTGGTGGGAGATGGCGAACTGAAAGCGCCGCTGAACATTGCCGCTCATGTTTTCTCGAAACCCGCCCTGGAGAAGATTCG
>JALHUF010000610.1 GCA_022866195.1 Terriglobia bacterium | reverse complement strand
TGTCATGCCCATATCCTGCAGCTCCGATTGAACCTTCGGCGCGTGATGGCTGTGAGCCACAACGATGGCGGGGATGCGGCCGGTGACCTTCGCCGGCAGATACAGATTCGCGGTGACCACCAGTCCGGGCCGGCTCTCGAAGACGACGTTTTCCAAAATGAACCCGTCGCTGTAATCGAAGCGCCGGGTTACGGCCGCGCGCAGCGGCGTGCGCTCCGGGAAAGGCCCGAAAGAGGTCTTCAAAGCGGCAAGCCGGCGGTCACGAAACTTCTCCCAGTCCGCCACCGTGCCGACTTTCTCCCAATCGTGCCTCTCGGCCAGAGCTGCCTCCGTGACACGAGACCGCAGGTTTTTCTCCCACATCCGCTCCACACCCAGACTCTTGCGCTCGGCATCCGTCCAGACCTGGTGCGGAACCGAGGCCAGTTCGACCGCCACTGGATCGGTGGATGTGACCGGCGGGGCGGGCAGCGTGGAGAATCCCCAGTCCTTAGTCACGACGGGCGGAGGCAGCGGATTGGACGCTCCGAGTGTCAGTTGGAAATCGAAGCCGTCGTTCACCCCGGGCCAGTACCAGCGAAGTTCCGGAGCATCCGGCCTCGGCACACGAATCCTCTCCACCGAGACGAATCCGATCTTGGCAAGCTTGCCGACGGGAATCGCCGCTTCCGCGCTCCAGCTATCCGAACCGACGGAAGCCGAGGCCCTGATAGGCTGCTGCGGGTCTTCGGCGGCCCCGATGGGCTCCACGCGGTACGCACCGAGCGGATTCACGCTGACAGTCAGGAAGACGTTGCGCTCCTCGGAACTGCGAAACCGGAAAGTCCAGATAACGAGGTCCTCCCTCCACCAGACCGGATTCCGGCCAATGGATCTTGCAACAATGCGGCCGGTCTCCGGAAGGCGGGCGCTGAGGCACAGATAGCCTCCCCGCACCACGGCCCGCATTTCCCCGCCAGCCGGGAACGGTGCACCGAATTCCGCCGGCTGGAGCGGCAGCACGACGGCCTGTGTCCAGATATCTTCGTCGACGAGGCCGTTAACGGTCAGAGGACCATCAGCGGAAGGAATCTTCAGGCTGGCGCCGCTCGCCATGGCGGTGAGCAAAAAGCAGAAGATGGGGAGAATGGCTTTGGACATACGTTTCCTTCGCTTCAATAGAGACAGAAACCAGGATTTCCGTTTTGCCGTCCTGGCCGCGGATAGTATACACGGAGCGCCCCCCTTTTTTCCGTGCACGACTGCCTCCGCCGGCTTCGCGCCGACGGACAGCCGGGTATGTTTGGCTACATGGGCCGCAATCAGCTCACCGGCCCCGGACGCAATAACTGGGACATGGCGCTACTCAAGGACTTTGAACTGCCGTGGTTCGGGCCTGAACGCTCCCGGCTTCAGTTCCGCTGGGAGACGTTCAACACCTTCAACCACCCTCAATGGCAATGGATCAATACCGGTTGTAGCGACCTGACGCCACCCGGCGCGCCGTGCGGCGACCCCGAAAACAACCTTCGCAATGGCCAGGTCAATGCCGCCTGGCCCGCGCGCATTATGCAGTTCAGCCTGAAGTTCTTGTTCTCGTGTACGGCCCCAAAGACGCCAGGTTGCCATCCTGAAAAGGTGCAGACAGCATTGGAAGCGGATTGGCCGGGTCGTTCGGGTCACATCTAGTGCCCCAAGTTGAATCTGAGGCTCGGCGCTTGCCTGCTGACCCGCACTTTCAAGATTTCCTGCGGCGGATGCATTTCCCGCGGCGATCCCCTTGCGTTGACTTCGTATTGCTTCCTGCCTAAGATGACGGCACCTGAGGTTCTAATTCGGCCCTCTCGGAGCCCGCGCGTCATGATCGGCAAGAGCATCTCCCACTATCGCATCGTTGAGAAGCTGGGTGGCGGCGGCATGGGTGTTGTGTATAAGGCCGAGGACACCAAGCTCGGCCGCGTGGTGGCGCTGAAGTTCCTGGTAGGGGAGGGCTCGGCCCTCCCGCGGGAGCCCGGAGGGCTCCCCTACCAAATCGATCGCGCAGCCCTGGAACGCTTCAAGCGCGAGGCGCGCGCCGCGTCGGCGCTCAACCATCCAAACATCTGCACCATTCACGACATTGACGAGTACGAGGGCCAGCCGTTTATAGCTATGGAGCTGCTGGAGGGCCAGACGCTGAAGCAGCGGATTGGCGTAGGGGCACGCCATGGCGTGCCCCTACCTACGGACACCCTGCTCGACCTCGCCATCCAGATCGCCGATGCGCTCGACGCAGCCCACGCGAAGGGCATCGTGCATCGCGACATCAAGCCGGCGAATATCTTTGTCACCCAGCGCGGCCAAGCCAAGATTCTGGATTTTGGATTGGCGAAATTGACGACCGTAAGGGCACGCCATGGCGTGCCCCTACAACCCGCTGAGGGCCGAACCGGCGACGAGGACGACCTGTCCCGACCTGCCGGGATCGCCGCTACAGCACCCACGGCGAGTTTGGACGAGGCACACCTCACCAGCCCGGGCGCGGTGATGGGGACGGTCGCCTACATGTCGCCGGAGCAGGCGCGGGGCGAAGAACTCGACGCCCGCACGGATTTGTTCAGCTTCGGCGCGGTGCTCTACGAGATGGCCACGGCCAGGCAGCCTTTCACGGGCAACACCTCGGCGATGATCTTCACGGCCATCCTCACCCAGGCCCCGACCCCCCCGGTGCGATTGAATCCTGAGTGTTCGGCCGAGCTGGAACGAATCATCAGTAAGGCGCTGGAGAAGGATCGAGACATTCGCTACCAGCACGCCTCTGACTTGCGTGCCGACCTGAAACGGCTTAAGCGCGATACGGAATCCGGGCGGGCTGCCGCTGTAGCGCCGGTCTATGACCGGCGGCCCGAAGACGCCCGTCTCAGACGGGCGCTACAGAGGCGGCTGGCGATTGCCCTGGCCAGTGTCGTCATCATCGCCGGCGCGGTTCTCGCCTATTGGCTCACGCGCCCGCTGCCGATTCCGAAGATTACAGGATCTGTCCAGGTCACGCGAGATGGCCGAACGAAGTTCCCCCCGGCTCTTACGGATGGGTCACGCCTTTTTTTTATGGCGCGCGTGGGGACCGGACTCGCTCTCTACCAGGTCTCAATCGCGGGCGGAGAGGCAGTCTCGATTTCATCACCGCTTTTTGCCGGCAATCTTGCGGGTATCTCCCCTGACGGTTCAGAGCTCCTCGTTCAAAGCCTTGAGGGCAACTTACCAGAAGGACCTCTTTGGGTTTATCCGGCCCTGGCGGGATCGCGCCACCGACTAGGCAGTGTCCTCTCGTACGATGCCGCGTGGTCGCCGGACGGACAAGTGCTTGTCTACACCAAGGGCCAGGACCTTTACATGGCCCGGGGTGATGGTACTGGATCGCGTAAGATTGTGTCCGTTCCCGGCATAGCGCAGTGGCCTCGCTGGTCGCCCGATCAAGGAAGGCTACGGTTTACTGTCCAGGAGCCGAATTCGGAGGCAAGCACCCTGTGGGAGGTTTCTGCCGATGGGACAAATCTCCATCCCTTGCTGCCTGCTTGGCACAATCCTCCGGCGGAGTGCTGTGGCAGTTGGACTCCCAACGGCAGGTACTATGTTTTTACGTCCTCCCGTAATCGCCGCACAGATGTCTGGGTCCTTTGCGAGGGCGGTGTTCTCCTCCGGAAGGGAAGTCAGGAGCCGGTCCAGCTGACCGCCGGTCCGCTGAGCTTCCTGGGACCTGTTCCGAGCAGGGATGGCAAGCGTATCTTTGTGGTCGGTTCGCAGCCGCGTGGCGAGCTCGTGCACTACGATGCGAAAGTCAGAGAGTTTGTGCCCGGCCTTTCGGGCATATCCGCTGAGGGCGTGGATTTTTCACGCGACGAGCAGTGGGTAACCTACGTTGCCTTTCCCGACGGAACGCTTTGGCGAAGCAAGGTGGATGGTACCGAACGCCTTCAGCTCACGTTCCCGCCTATGTTCGCCTATTTGCCCCGCTGGTCCCCCGATGGTAGGCAAATCGCCTTCCAGGCCATCGCACCTGACAAGCCGTGGGCAATGTACCTCATCTCTGCTGACGGCGCGGACCCCCAACGAGTGCTGCCGGGAGCTGGAGATATCGGCTGGTCGGCAGATGGAAGATCGCTGGTTTTTTCGGACACGCCCCCGTTTTTCGCACCCAGGCCCTCCGGAAAGATGGCCATCCATCTGATGGATCTAACGACAAGACGGGTTTCGACTGTGCCCGGATCCGAGGGGGCTTACTCACCCCGATGCTCGCCTGATGGGCACTATTTGGCTGCGATCCGTGCAGGTCCCGAGACATTACTGCTGTTCGATTTTGCCACCTTGAAATGGGCCGAATTGGCAAAGGTCAGAGTAGGATTCCCGAGTTGGTCGCATGATTCGAAATACGTCTACTTGGACTCGCCGGAAGGCGAACCTGCGTTCTATCGTGTGCGGATTGGGGACCATAAGCTGGAAAAATTGCTCAGCCTCACGAGGCTGCCCCTGACTGGATTCTTCGGATGGACAGGCGTGACACCAGACGGGTCCCCCCTCGTGCTGCGCGCAATCGGCACGCAGGAAATCTACGCCCTCGATTGGGAAGCACCGTGAAGGCTAGTGACAAGTGACGAGTGACGAGTTGTAGCGGAGACCCTCAGGCCAGCGGCTTCTGTGTAGGCAGAAGGCAGGCGGAGAAAACGAGAATGGATACGAAGGCTGCGGTCCCCGTTCCAAAGCCATTCATGCCTCATCCCAACTTCAGTGACGAAGTGAATCGGAACATCGTGCAGTCGGAGATTGAAGGTGGTGTGTGCCTGGACGATTTATCAGAGGGCGCGCGGTTGGAAGTGGAGACGCAGAATCGTTGGTACACCATCTTAATTCGCAGTCGCGGCAAGGAACTGATTTGGGGCCACCCGCAGTACTGTCCTGCTCCCGTCCCGGTGAGCATCGCGGGGTCCACGTGGGGCGGCTCAATGCTGAAGCTACGGTTTATCGGGCGAGGAATGCGCCTGGAATTCCGGCACCCTGTATTTCGGACCATCATAACGTCACGGATTGTGGACATCCGGGCCTCGGACCAGCCCGTAAGCGACACTTGAGCGGCCAGGAAACTTACCGTGCGCCGCATGCTTCCAGGACCTCCTGCGCCGCATGAACTTCCCGCCGTAAGGTCG
>JALHUF010000609.1 GCA_022866195.1 Terriglobia bacterium | reverse complement strand
TCCCGATTTTGCTCGCGACGCGCTAGACAAGGGCCAGCTTGATCCGTTGCGCACCTGCAAGACCCTCTCTTTTTGCACCTACCTGATGCGCCTGAAGAATCATCCGCTCGGCCAGTTTCCTACGGGCTGTCCGCCGTTCGATAAGGAAGGGTACGGCGAAATCATCAAACAGGCGCGGGCGGCAGCGCGGGCGAATCTGAAATCTTGAATCTGAAATGTCAAATCAGAGGGCGGAAGGCAGCAGACAAAAGAAAAGTAGCGCACACCATCAGGCTTGCGGCCTTTCAGCAAGCGCCGCGGATCCCGCTCTGCGAAGGTCCCGTTGCCGCCGCTACCCGCCCACAATCTCACTGATCTGGATTTGCGGTGAAGTGTCGGTGTAGTTCGGGATGTCGGCCATGAGGTCGGCGGCTCGGGCTTCGAAACCTTTCGCGAGACTTTCAAGCGACTCGAAGTAGAGGATACCCACACAAACGAACGGAGCAGGCGCGCCGCCGAAGCCCGCAATCCCCTTGTCCACTTCAGTCCTCACCAGACCGTACGTCCCGAGAAGCGACTTCACCAGCGGTATATGCTTCTCGATGTAGTACTTCATGTCGAATTTCTTGCCGGGCTCATTCGGGTAAAGGATCATGAACCGCGTCATAGGTCACCTCTCTCAGCTTTTTCCCGTATCAATGCAACACCCGATAGTCCCTATAGTCTTTTGAGTGGAAGGGTTCCGGGCACAATCCACCTCACGCCCTACGCCTTCCACGGCGGCGTTGCGGGCAGCAGCGTCTCGAACTCGGTGATGAGCGAGGCCTCGTAAGCGCCGGCGTAAGTGTGGTTGAAGAACCTCTCGATGGCCTCGCGGTTGAAGCGTTCCCAGGACTCTTCTTCGTGGCCGGGGTTAACGGGGAAAAAGAGCGCGCCGTTAGCGCGGGCCGCGGAGAGGTCGCCGGGCGCGTCGCCGATCATCAGCACGCAATCCTTCTCATACTTGCCGCCGGCAGCGAGCTTGAGGTGTTCTTTCTTGCTCCCCATTTCTTGCCCGCAGATTACGGCGGCGTACTTGGCGATGTTGTGCTCCTGCCACTCGCGTTCCAGGGCCTCGCCGGGCGTGGCGGAAACGCAGATGATATCGGCCCGCCGTGAGAGCTTCTCGACGCTTTCGCGGAGGTAGGGGAAGGGTGGAACGCCTTCCACCATCTCGGCGATGGAGCGGTTGACGGCCTTGCTCCACTCGAGGGTTAGCCTGAGGGTGGGGTCGCCGGTCTTGGCGACTTCCACTTCTAATGCGGGGTTGCCGAGCGTCGCGCCGGAATCGATCCAATTCTGAAGCGGCGTCCAGTTGATGAGCTTTACGCCGCGTCGCATCGGTTCCGGCCAATCGCGGAGCAGTTCGAAAGTTTTGGTCAGAGCAGGGAAGCGATTGATTCCACGCCACTTAGAGTAAAGGTTCACAAACTCCGCGGCGGCGCGGGCGTACTTGGAGATGGCTAGGAGCTTCCAGTACTTGATGATATTGGGGATGAAGCACTCCTTGTGCTTGATCTCCATCGTATCGAAAACGCAGCCGTCGGAATCGATGCCGACGAAATAGGAATGCTGGCGTTTGAAAGCCAGCAGCCGATCCTGGGGAGATGAGTCCATTCAATCCTCCGGATGAGTGGGGCAGGGGAGCCGCGCGGGCATTCCGCCCCCCTCGCTCTAATCAGGCGCTGCATCTTAGCGCAAAACTGGCTGCGGCGGGAATGGCCTCGACTCAGACGACTGGGAAACCGGCCTGGCGGAGGCAGGTTCGAGCTTGGGCCTCAGTTCCGGCCAGCTAGCTTCGACCGGTAGTGGAATCCTCTAATTTCTTGCTTTTTGCTGGCAAGAAGGTCTATACTTTAAGTGGCGAACGCATACAGTGGGCGAAAGCCCACTTTTTTGTTGGAAAGCTTTGGGTCGGATTGAGGCGTGCCCGAAGGCGCTGCCTGGGGAGTGTCGGCATTCAGGCGTATGGCAGTTGACCTGGAAAAGATTCGCGCGATTGCCGAGCGGGTTGCAACCTCGGAAGGGCTGGCTCTGGTGGATGTCGAGTTGAAGGGCGGGCGTGTGAATCCGCTCCTGAGGATCTATATCGACAAGCCTGAGGGCGTCTCGCATGCCGACTGTCAACTGGTGAGCGAGCAGGTGAGCGCCATCCTGGATGTCGAGGATCTTTTTCCGGCAAGTTATGTTCTAGAGGTTTCATCGCCGGGCTTGGACCGGAAGCTGGTGAAGCCGAGCGACTTCGTGCACTTCGCTGGCCGGCGCGCGCGGGTGGTGTTGCGTGAGCCGGTGGGGGAACAGAAGGTCTTTGAGGGACGCCTGGCGGGCATGGAAGCCGGTCGGGTGCGATTGGATCTGGGCGAACGCGGCGTGACCGAGTTCGAGCTGTCCAACATATCGAAGGCTAGGCTGGTAGTGGAACCATGAAAAGCAGGGACTGGAAGCTAGGGACTAGGGACGGGGGGAAAGATTCGGACCCCGGCCGCTAATTCCCAAGCCCCCAGCCCATGCGGGGAGTAAGGTCGTGACGACTAGTTTGCTTTATCAAACGATCGATCAGTTGAGCAAGGAGAAGAGCATTGACCCGCAGATCATCATTGCGGCGGTGGAAGATGCCATCCTGGTGGCCACGCGGAAGTACTACAAGACCAATGAAGAACTCCAGTCCCGTTTCAACAAGGAGACTGGCGTGGTCGAAGTCCACGCGGTGAAGAAGATTGTCGCGGAAGTGGTCGATCCCAACCTGGAAATCTCGGTGGAGGACGCCCGCAAGTACGACCCGGAAGCTGCGCTTGACGGCGAGGTGCGGATTCCCAAGAAGACCGACGTGCTGGGCAGGATCGCGGCGCAGACCGCCAAGCAAGTGATCTTTCAGAAAGTCCGCGAGGCCGAGCGCGATGCGGTTTACGCCGAGTATAGCCAGCGCATCGGCGAGCTGGTGAACTGCACGGTGAAGCGCCTGGAAGGCCCGGACATCATCGTGGACCTGGGGCGGACGGAGGCGCGCCTGCCGCGCAAGGAGAAGTCCCGCCTGGAGAGCTACCAGATCGGGGAACGTCTGCGGGGGGTCATCACGCTGGTAGACCGCTCGGCGCGCGGGCCGCAGGTAGTGGTCTCGCGGGCTGACGCCGCCTTGGTGCAGCGGCTGTTTGAGATGGAAGTGCCCGAAATCTACGACGGCACGGTGGTTATCCGCACCATGGCGCGCGAGGCGGGCGAGCGCACCAAGGTGGCGGTTTACTCCAAGGATCCCGACGTGGATTGCGTGGGCGCCTGCGTGGGCATGAAGGGGATGCGCGTGCAATCCATCATCCGCGAACTGCGCGGGGAGAAGATCGACATCATCGAGTACGACGAAGACCCCCTGGCCTTTGCCGCCAACGCCCTCAGCCCGGCCAAGATCAACCATGTGGCGATCCTGGAAGCCGAGGAGAAGCACCTGGAAGTCATCGTGGACGACGCGCAGTTGTCGCTGGCCATCGGCAAGAAGGGCCAGAACGTGCGCCTGGCGGCCAAGCTTCTCGGTTGGCGCATTGACATCAAGAGCGAGGAGGAAAAACGCCAGGAGATCGAGTCGCAGATGGCGGCCATGGCCCTGCGCGGCGCCCCGGTCGCCAGCCTGGAAGGGCTGGGCGTGAAGACCTTGCAGAAACTGCGTGACCACGGGGTACAGACCGTCGAGCAGCTGGCACAGATGACGCCGGACGAACTCACGCAGATTCAGGGTATCGGCGAAAAAACCGTGGAGCGCATCCGGCGGGTGGTGACCGACTACTTTGAGCAGGCGGAACAAGCCACGGCGAAGGCCGCGGCGCCGCCCAAGGCCGACACCCCGGCTGAAACCAAGGTGCCGGCGGCGGAGGTGGCGCAGAGCGAGCCGCCAGTCCCCGCGGAAGAACTCCCGGCAGAAGTGGCACCGGCGGCGGAGGTGGCAGCTCCAGGAGAACAGGTGGAGTCCAATAATGAGACTAAAGCCGAGCAGGAAACGTCCTCGCCCGGTGAAGGAGGCGAAGCACAGTGAAATAAGGCTTCGGCGCATGGAGCGCCGCGTGAGGGGGTCGTTCATCGGTCACGGCATTGGGCCGGGAAAGAAAAAGAGGGGAAATGGGCAAGATTCGGATTAATGATCTGGCGCGTGAGCTCGAGGTCAAAAGCAAAGCGATTTTGGACTGCCTTCCCGAACTAGGGATCACCGATAAGCGGTCGCACTCCAGCGCGCTCGAGGACGAGGTTGCGGACAAGGTTCGTGAGCACTTCCGCGCCGTCAGCCCGGAAGCGCAGGAGGAAGCAGCTCCTCCGGTGGTGGCGCCCGCTCCGGTGACTGCCGCTCCGGTGACCGCCGCTCCGGTGACTGCCGCTCCGGCCCCGGCTCCTACCGCGGTGACGAAGCCTGCGGAAACGCACCATGAGTTACGACCGCTGACGCGGTCCATTGCTGAAATCAAGGCCGAGGCGCGGCGGATGGTGACACCGCCCCCGCTTCCTCCTCGTCCCGCTGCGTTGGCAGAGCGACCTCCCGAGAAGCCGGCGCCTCCCGTGCCCGCCGCAGGACCAGTGGCACCGCCGTCGCTTCGGCCTCCGGCAGCACGTCCCGCTGCAGCCGCACCCGCATCGGCCAGGGCTGCCTCAGTTCCGCCCGCTAAAGCCGCGCCTGGGGCGGAGCCTGGGCCACCTGGCAAGGCAGCGCGCGGAGGACGAACCGCACGCCGGGCGGACCCTGCTGCCAGTCAGCCAATTTACCCGCCGGCATTCACTCCCAAGGGAGCGCCTCCCCGGCCGCTGGTTTCACGGCGGCCCGGAGGGCCGCGGCCCATGCATCCGACGGCGCGACCCGCACCGGGTACCTTCATGGGACGTGGCGCCGTCGGGCCAGGGATGCGGACTCCGACGCCCCACCTGCGCCCCATACCTCCTGTCTTCCCCGTGGCTCCGCCCAGGCCTCTGGTGCTGGAAGAAGTTCCCATTACGCGCACGATCACCATCACCGAAGGTGTCGCCATCAAGGAACTCTCCGAGAAACTGGAGGTGCGGGCCAAGGACGTCATCAGGCGGCTCTTGGACAAAGGCATATTCGCCACGATCAATCAGACTCTGGATAGCCAGACCGCGAAAGAAATTTCCCGGGGTTTCGGCGCGGACGCGACCATCATCAGCTACGAGGATGAGGTCATCCAGGAAGTGGAGGAGGCGGATCGTCCCGAGGACCTTCAGTTGCGTGCGCCTGTAGTGACCGTGATGGGTCACGTGGATCACGGGAAAACTTCACTGTTAGATGCCATCCGCGAGACCAATGTCACGGCGCGGGAAGCCGGAAGTATCACCCAGCATATTGGCGCCTACCAGGCAGAGGCGCACGGCCGCAAGATCGTCTTCCTGGATACTCCCGGCCACGAAGCCTTCACCATGATGCGCGCCCGGGGCTCCCGAGTGACGGATGTGGTCGTGTTGGTGGTAGCCGCCGACGATGGCGTGATGCCGCAGACCCTGGAGGCCATCAACCACGCGCGCGCCGCCAAGGTCCCCATCGTGGTGGCCATCAACAAGGTGGACAAGGCTGAGGCGCAGCCCGAGCGCGTCAAGAGACAACTGGCCGACCACGGCCTGCTGGCCGAGGATTGGGGCGGCGACACGGTGACGGTGGAGGTTTCGGCCAAGGAGCGCACGAATCTGAACTTGCTACTGGAAATGATCCTGCTGGTGGCCGACCTGCAAGCCTTGAAAGCCAACTCCAAGCGTCCGGCCAGCGGCACGGTCCTCGAAGCTAAGCTCGACCGGGGCCGCGGTCCGGTGGCCACGGTGCTGGTTCAGAACGGAACCTTGCGGGCCGGCAATTCCTTCATTGTGGGCGCCGTCTACGGCAAGGTGCGCGCCATGCTGGACGATCGGGGTCGGCCGGTCACCGAGGCGCCTCCTTCCACTCCGGTCGAAGTGCTGGGATTGGAAGACGTCCCGCAGGCCGGAGACCGCATTCTGGCCATCGAGGATACGGTCAAGGCGCGGCAAATCGCGCTGCACCGTCAGGCCAAACGCCGCGAAGCGGCGCTGGCCAAGAGCGCGCGTCTGACCCTGGAACAACTGCACCAACAGTTGGCGGCGGGAGACGTGAAGGAATTGCCGCTGATTATCAAGGCGGACGTGCAGGGGTCCGTTGAGGTGCTCGCCGATACGCTCAACAAGTTGAGCACGGAAAAGGTCAAGATCAAGGTCATCCACGCCGGGGTGGGCGCGATCACGGAAACGGACGTGCTGCTGGCCTCGGCTTCCAACGCCGTCATTATCGGCTTCAACGTGCGCCCGGAGCGCAAGGCCATGGAGCTGGCGCAGCTCGAGAAGGTGGACATCCGGCTGCATACGATCATTTACCACGTGACGGACGAGATTAAAAAGGCTATGGCCGGCCTGCTGGCCGTGACCTTCAAAGAGGTCACGCTGGGGCACGCCGGAGTGCGCGAAACCTTCCACATCTCCAAGGTCGGCTCGGTGGCGGGCTGCTCCGTCCAAGATGGAAAGATCACGCGCGAGGCGAAGATCCGCCTGCTCCGCGACAACGTGGTGGTCTACGAGGGGCGTGTCCGCTCCCTGCGCCGCTTCAAGGAGGACGTGCCGGAAGTGAAGACCGCGATAGAGTGCGGCGTGGGGCTGGAGAATTTCAATGACGTTAAAGTGGGGGACGTCATTGAGGCTTACGTGACGGAGAGAGTTACCGAGCCGGTGGCAGTGTGAGGGTCGAAGCGGGGGGCGAATGCCGATTGGCGTGCTGACCCTGGAAATCGAGTTGCCCTATGCCCACTCCCTAAAAGAAAAGCGCGCGGTCATGCAGAAGATGCGCGACCGGCTGCGCGCGCGCTTCAATGTGGCCCTTGCCGAGCTCGACCACCAAGACGTCTGGCAGCATGCGACGCTCGGCGTGGTCTCCATCTCCAACAGTCAGGCGCTGCTGGAATTGACCTTGCGCCAGGTTCTCGAGGAATCGGAAAAAATCCTCGGCCAGGATGTGGCCAGCCACGAGCTGGAATTCTTCTGATTGAGAGATTGCGTCATTGAATCATTGATTCATTGGGTCATGGGCAGGAAGCATCCCGGCCGGAAGCTGGTGCAAGGGAACAATGATTCAATGGTTCAGTGAATCAGTTATGTTTGCCCATGGCCATCGGCACGAACGCCTGGCGGACCAGATTCGCGCCGAGGTGGCGGAGATGATCGCGGGGGAATTGAAGGATCCGCGCATCGGCTTTGCCACCGTGGCCCGCGTGGATCTGAGCGCTGATCTGCGCCACGGACGCGTTTTCGTTTCGGTCTTGGGCAGTGAGGAGTCGCGCCAGGAGACTTTGGCGGGGCTCGCGTCGGCGGCGGGCTACGTGCGCTATGAGCTAAGTCGCCGCTTGCGACTGCGACGCGCCCCGGAACTTGTTTTTGCCCTGGATCGAAGCGCCGAAGAAGGGCAGAAGGTGGAGCTCCTGCTGCAGAAGCTCAAGCCAGAACCTTAGCCTTCCGCCATCAGCAGGCAGCGAGTGCTGCGTCCGTGGCATGCTGACGACTGGAAGCGGAGGGCTGACCGCGGAAAGCGTTTCAAGCACGGCGCGGTCCTTTCCAATAGAACATGCTTTCCACACCGGAAGAATTCTCCGGAGTTTTGATTATCGACAAGCCCGCGGGGCTGACCTCCCACGACGTTGTGGCCAAGGCGCGGAAACTGCTGGGCGTTCGTCAGGTGGGCCACTTCGGGACTCTGGATCCCTTTGCCACGGGCGTTCTTCCCCTTTCGGTGGGCAAGGCTACGCGCTTCGCTCAGTTTTACCTCAAATCCCGCAAAGCCTATGATGGCGCCATGCGCTTTGGGTACGCGACGGACACTTACGATGCCACCGGAAAACCCACCTCTGACCCTGTAATACCCCAACTGGACTGGGCCAAGCTCGAGAGGATATTCCAGGAGTTTACCGGCCGCGTGATGCAGACACCACCGGCATTCTCGGCCAAGCACGTGGCAGGGCGGCGCGCCTATGAACTGGCGCGTCGGCAGAAACCCGTCCAGTTGAATCCCGTGGAGGTTGAGATTTACGCCCTCGAATTACTGGGGATCGAGGGGGACCGCGTCCATTTTGCCGTGGAGTGCTCCGGGGGAACCTACGTCCGCGCCCTGGCGCACGACATTGGCCAGAAGGTCGGTTGCGGGGCGCATCTGGCACAACTGCGGCGCACCGCCGTGGCGGAGTTCAAGGAAGACCGGGCAGTAACCCTTGAGCAGCTTGAATCGGCGGTGCAAGAAGGGAAACTGGAAGGCTGCCGAGTGCCGCTGGAAGCTCTTCTCCCTGACTGTCCCGAGCTGGTCGTGCGCGGGCGGGAAGAAGTGAGTGTGCGTCACGGGCACACCTTCGAGCTGGCCCAAGTCCTGCGGCCCGGGCGCGGAGCGGCCCATGCGCGTACCAGCGCGGTGAGCCTGTTGAAGATCCTTAACCCGGAACACCGCCTGATTGCCGTCGCCCGGCATGTCTCCGGGAGCATCTATCACCCTGATCTTGTCCTGGCTTAGGCGCGGTCATTCCAGGGCTTTAGGATGGCCTCGGCAGCCTCGCGTGCCGCGTGCGGCTGCGCCAGGGCGCGGGCGTTGGCGCAAAGGCGTGTCAGTTCGGCGGGGTCAGCCAGTAGCCGCCTGATGGTGGATGCAAGATCCGCAGGGCGCCTCATCCAGTAACCCACTTCCCATTTCTCGATCAGCTCGCAAGCGCGCCGTTCATTGCCGGGGAGGGGATCAAAGGCCAGCAAGGGGAGCGCGGAGTTGAGGGCCTCGATGACGGTCATCGCTCCCGGCTTGCTCACCAGCAGGTCAGCCGCAGCAAGCCATTCACGCATGTTACTCACCCAGCCGAGCACGCGAAACCGTGAATCCCCCTCGCACTTACGTCTGACCACCTCTTCCAGGCGGCGGTTCCTCCCCGTGATGAAGACCGCTTGCAGGGGCTGCGTGACCTTCTTCAGTTCCCTCAGAATGCTCTGTGGCTTGCCATACCCAGCTCCCCCGAAGAGAACAAGAATCAGGGGCAGATCCTGCCTCAACTCCAACCGCGCCCGCGCTTGCTGGCGGTCGGGCAAGGAGCTGAAAGCCGGGGCGATGGGTACGCCGCAGGGCACAATCTTGGCGGGAGGCGCTCCGGCGGCCTCGAGCTGTGAGGCGACGTCGCGCGCCATGGTGAAATAGAGATCAACCTCCGGCTGGGCCCAGGCCCGGTCAATGTCCACGCCGGTGGGCGCACCAACCAGGTAGAAGCGCGCGTGGCGTTCGCGCTTGGCCATGGCGGCCAACTC
>JALHUF010000608.1 GCA_022866195.1 Terriglobia bacterium | reverse complement strand
GCCCTTCAATCGCCGGGGCGACATTGACGTCGGACTTTTCCGGGAGAACCTCCGCCGTTACACAGGAATCGGGTTTTCCGGTGTCCTGGTGGCGGGCTCGACAGGAGAGGCGCCGTATCTTACCGGCCGCGAGCGCTTGCGTCTGGTAGAGGTGGCGCGAGCTTTAGTCCGCCCGCCGGAACTGCTCATTGCGGGTATGGCCGTGGAGAGTACGCGCGAGACCTTGGCGCTGAGCCGCGAGGCTGTGGCGCGCGGCGCAGACGCGGTGCTATTGCTCACGCCGAACTATTACAAAGCGCGCATGGATTCAGCCGCCTTGACCGGCTACTTCCGCGCCGTCGCCGACACCCTCCGTCGCCCCGTCATCATGTACAACATCCCCCAGTTCACCGGCATCCGCATGAGCCCCGACACAATCGCCGCGCTTGCGCGTCATCCCAACATCATGGCCCTCAAGGAAAGCTCCGGCGACCTGGCCTATGTGCGTGCCATCCTGAGGAGAGTCAGGCCGGGCTTTCGTGTGGTGGTGGGCGCGCCGCTCATTCTGCTCGACGCCTTGCGCGCAGGCGCTGCGGGTGCTGTCCTGGGACTGGCAAGCTTCGCGCCGGAGATCTCCCTGGGAGTTTACGAAGCCTTCCGCCGGCACCAAATGAAGCCCGCACGGGATATGCAGCGGAGGCTTGCGGTGCTCGCGCAGAAGATCAGCATTCCTTATGGAATTGCAGGGGTCAAGGCGGCACTGGATTTGTGCGGATACGCGGGCGGTCCGCCGCGCGCCCCACTCGTCCCGCTGGAGGCCGCCGGGCGCCGAGCCGTGGCCGCCGCGCTGCGCGAGGCGCGCGCCGGCCTCGAGTACTGAACTGCCCATCTGTCGCTGACCTCGAAGGCACGAAGAGCCACGCGTTTATCTGCCTGTCCCGGGAGTGGCTTGCAGACCAGTTGGGCAACAGAGGGTGAACATTCTGATGGGTCACGCCAGTATCCCCTACACGCGCGTGCCGCACTCAAGTAAGCTTCTGCTTGACTACCTCTACCGTTTCGATAGCGTCCGGGATTTCTATACGGGTTCACCCTTCGATCCTGCGCGCTACAAGGACCTAGCCCAGCAGCTCAAAGGCTTCCACAGGGAGCGGACAGCTCTGTTGGAAATCTTGACCCGCCAGAATGAAGCGTTTGGCAGCGCGGAGCCTACCTTCGCCAGCATCCGTCGGCTGAGAGAGCCAGGAACGTTCGCCGTGGTGACCGGTCAGCAGGTAGGCTTATTCTCCGGGCCGGCGTTCACGCTTTACAAGGCGTTGACGGCCGTGCGCGTGGCTCAAGTGCTCTCCGAAGAAGGCTTGCCCTGCGTCCCGATCTTTTGGCTGGCAACCGAAGACCACGATTTGGACGAAGTGGCACAAGCTGGGATCTTTGATGAGGAGTACGGCCTGGTCACCCTGAAAGACTCCGGCGAACGACCCGCGCCGCGTTCATCGGTGGGCGTGGTGAAACTGACGGACGAGATCAACGTCGCGCTCGATCGCCTTCAGGCAACGCTCCCCGCCGGCGAGCCTCGCGAAGCTCTGCTTGCTGATCTGCGCGCCTGTTACCAGCCCGGCGCCACCTGGGCGCAAGCCTTCGGACGCTTGCTGACGCGGCTGTTTGGCCAATGGGGCGTGGTGATGCTCGACCCGCTCGACAACGCGCTCCGTCCTCTGATTGCACCGGTGTTCACACAGGCCCTGACTCAGGCCGCGACTCTGCGGGCGCATTTGATTGACCGTTCGCAAGCCCTCGTTCGGGCGGGCTACCATGCGCAGGTGCATGTGGCGGAAGATTCCACGCTGGTCTTTGCGAGGCGGCAGGGGAACCGGCTGCCGGTTGCTCTGCGTAATGGCCGCTTTTTCGTCGGGGAGGAAGAAACATCATTGGCAGAGCTGACGGCGGAGGCGGAAAGTCTTACGCCCAACGTTCTGTTGCGCCCGCTTGTGCAAGATGTGCTTCTGCCCGCGCTGGCCTACGTCGCCGGGCCCTCCGAACTGGCATATCTGGCCCAGGCTCATACGCTCTACGCTTCCTTCGGGCGACCACAGCCCATCATTTTCCCCCGCGCCGGGTTCACTCTGGTGGATCGGAGAATCCAGCGCCTGATGGAGAAGTATGCGCTGGAAGTGGAAGACGTGTGGCAAGGAGAGGAACACTTGGGCCGCAAGATTGCCGCGGCGGAATCGGCCGAAGGCTGGTCGAAGCGTTTCGACGAGAGCGAGCAGGAGTTGGCCCGCTTGCTCGCGCGCTTGCGCCAGAATCTCGAAACTCTCGATCCAACCTTGCTCGACGCGCTCAAGAACGCGGAAGAAAAAATGCGATACCAGATGGAACGTCTGCGCGGCAAGGTGAGCCGCGCGGCACTCGAGCGTTCTGAACTGCTCTCCCGGCACCAGCAGACACTGCGGCGTTTCCTGATGCCAGAAAAGAACCTCCAAGAGCGCCAGGTGAGCGGCGTTTACTTCCTGGGGCGTGCCGGCTACGAATTGCTCGCGCGGCTCCTGGGGCACGTTCAAACCCAATCCTCAGACCATCAGGTGCTTGTCTATTAGCCCGGACCGCCCGTCATCCGGCCTTACTCCCATCTCACAGCCGCCTGCTTGCCTCGAGCCGCGGAGCGGGTCTGCTATAATTACGTCGCGCAGCTAAACATAGGGTTGTACGGACAGGGCTCCGGGAAGAAACCGAGGCCCGGGAAGGGAATTCTCATGACATTCGATAACGACCAGCGCGCGGGAACCGAGAAGACCGCTGCTCGCGCGCACGCCATGCAGGTGGAAACTCGCGCGCGGGTCGAATTCAAAGACGTCACAAGTTTGATTCAGAGGCTCGTCACAGAGTCAGGTGTGCAGAGCGGTACGTGCCACGTTTTCGTGCCCCACACCACAGCGGCGGTGCTCATTAATGAGAATGCGGACCCGGGCCTACAGAAGGACCTGGACCATTTCCTGAAGAAGCTGGCGCCGTTCAACAACGATTACTGCCACGACGACGGCAATTGCGACGCGCACCTGAAAGCCTCGGTCATCGGTTGTTCGAAATCCCTGTTGATTGAGCACGGGCGGCTGATTCTGGGCCGATGGCAAGGCGTCTTTTTCTGTGAGTTTGACGGGCCCCGGCGCCGCGAACTGCGCGTCAAAATCGTCTCCGACTAGAGGGTAAGGGATGAAGTGTAAAGTATGAAAACGACGCGCCTCTAGTAAGCGCTTGTTCAGACTTCATACTTTACACTTCACGCTTTCGTCACGGCCCTACGCCACGAGACACGTGTGGAGCCTGATGGGAAACCTGGGCATTTACATTCAAGTTCCTTTCTGCGCGTCGAAGTGCAGCTACTGCAATTTCAGCTCGCAGGTAGCCCGCGCCGACGTGTTCGGCAGCTATTGCCGGGCGGTGGAGCAGGAAATCGGGCAGTTACCGCGCCTATATGAGTCGCGCGGGATTGGACAACGGCTGCTGGACTTCTCTGTCGATACCCTGTACGTGGGAGGCGGGACTCCAGCCATTGTCGGCGGAGAGCGACTCGAGCGCATTCTCAACGCCCTCCGCAACCGATTCCGCCTCGCGCCATCGCCCGAATTCACCCTCGAGGTCACTCCGGGTTCCGCCGCCGCGGACTTCCTCGCGTGGGCGCACACGCAAGGAGTGAATCGCCTGAGCATCGGTGCCCAGTCGTTCAACGACATGGAGCTTCGCTCTGTGGGCCGCCTCCATTCGGCCGCGGCTGCTTGTGAACTCACGCGGCAGGCCCGCCAGGCAGGCATCACTAACCTCAGCCTGGACCTGATTGCCGGATTGCCTCACCAGACCGAAGCCTCGTGGGAAGAAAGCCTGCGTGTCGCGGGGACAATCAGACCGGAACACATCTCTGTTTACCTATTCGAGGTAGACGAGAAAAGCCGCCTGGGCAGGGAAGTGCTGCGTCATGGAACTCGCTATCACGCCGAGGCGGTCCCCGACGAGAAATTCACGGCGGAAGCCTACGAAGCAGCGCGCGCGTTCCTGCGCGGCCAAGGGTACATCCAGTATGAGATTTCCAACTTTGCGTTGCCAGGGTACGAATCCCGGCACAATCAGAAGTATTGGAGGCTCGAACCCTACATCGGTATGGGTGCTGGAGCGCACTCCTTTGACGGCGAGCGCCGCTGGGCCAATGAGACGGCGTCCGAAGTCTATGTGCAGAAGCTCGGGCGCGGCGACTCGCCCATCGCTGAAGTTCGTTGGCTTTCGCCCCAAGAACAACTGGAGGAATTCTTCTTTGTCGGCCTGCGCCAGAGCGAGGGCATTGATCTGGCGCTCGCTGGCCGCCGGTGGGGAGCTGGTCGAGTCGCGCGCTGGGAACCGACCATCTCCGCTTTGGCTCAGAGAGGCTGGCTCGAGCGGCGAGGGAATACCATCCGCCTGAGCCAGCAGGCTTATCTGATCTCGAACGAGGTCTTTCAGGAATTCGTAACGGTATAGTTGTCAGCCGTCAGTTCTCAGTCGCCTGTGACTGGAACTTGAGAACTGAAGAGTCGCTACTGACAACCAACAACCAACCACTCATCACGAACATCGAGAATGGAGCGAATAGAATTCCATGAACCAGCCAATCGTCGATTTACGCAGTGACACAGTGACGAAGCCAACGCCCGCCATGCGGCGCGCGATGTACGAGGCGGAAGTGGGCGATGATGTGTACCGCGAAGATCCCACCGTCAACCGCCTTCAGGAGCGCGCGGCGGAAATCTTCCAGCGCCAGGCGGCGCTCTTCGTGCCCTCGGGGACGATGGGCAACCAGGCCGCCATCAAGGTCCACACGCGGCACGGCCAGGAAGTAATTTGCGAGCAACGGGCCCACATCTTCAACTTCGAGATGGCCATGACCGCTGCTTTTTCGGGCTGCCTGGCGCGGCCCGTCTGGGCCGAAGACGGCATCCTGACGTGGGACCTGATTGCGCCTTACGTGCGCGGCCGCAGCGACCACCGCGCGCGCACCGGCCTCGTTTCGCTTGAGAACACTTCAAACCTGGCGGGCGGCTCAGTCTATCCCCTGGAGATCTCCGACGACATCTGCGACCGCGCTCATGCGGCAGGCTTGCCCGTGCACCTGGACGGCGCGCGCATCTTCAACGCCACCGTCGCGCTGGGCCGCTCGGTTGTGGAACTGACGCGCAAGTTCGATTCCGTGATGTTCTGCCTCTCGAAGGGCCTGGGGGCGCCGGTGGGCTCGATGCTTGTGGGCAGCAAGGAGTTCTTCGAGGAGGCGCGCCTGGTGCGGAAGATGCTTGGTGGCGGGATGCGCCAGGCAGGGGTGCTGGCAGCCGCAGGCATCATCGCGATCGAGGAAAGTCCGAAGCGGCTTCACATCGATCACGCCAATGCCAAGTTCCTCGCGCAGGGACTGGCCGAGATCCCTGGAATCAAGATCGATCCTGCCAAGGTGGTCACGAATATCTTGTTTCTGGATGTTTCGGGAACCGGCCTGACCTCTTTCGAGATCTCCACGCGGTTGGCCGCTCAAGGTGTGCTGGCGAACGGCGTGACGCCCGAGACCATGCGCATGGTGACGCATTGCGACGTGGACCGCGACGGCTGCGCCCGCGCCGTCCAAGTCCTCCGCGAGGTGCTCAGCGGACCGCACAACACAACATCTGCCTGAACTGGGCGGGCGATCGCGGCTCACGTGGCAGGGCCGGGTTCAAACCGCACCCCAGTCCGTGCTCACTTTTTCCTGGCGGCTTGTTTGGCGGCGAGCTTGCCCAGGGCATCGAAGTAGTGCCGCCGGTAGATCGGGTCGTCGGGTTCCAGGCGGGTAGCAGTGCGGTATTCCTTGAGAGCACCTTCCAAGTCGCCGAG
>JALHUF010000607.1 GCA_022866195.1 Terriglobia bacterium | reverse complement strand
TGATCGCCGCCGTCAGCGTCGTCTTGCCGTGATCAATGTGCCCGATCGTCCCCACGTTCATGTGCGGCTTCGAACGATCGAATTTTTCTTTGGCCATGGTCGTTTCGCCTCAGTGACAAAATTCCAGACGTCACACCGCGTTGAGTCTCCGCTTAGTTCCCCACCGCCCGTCCTTGCACCCGCGCGATGACCTCTTCCGCGATAGCCGCCGGCGTGGGTTCGTACCGCAGAAAATGCATCGTGTAGGAAGCGCGCCCCTGGGTACGCGAACGCAGGTCCGTGGCGTACCCGAACATTTCCGCCAGCGGCACCTTGGCACGCAGGATCTGGGTCGAACCGCGTTTCTCCATGCCCTCGATGTGCCCCCGGCGGGCGCTCAGGTTGCCGAGAACGTCCCCCATATACTCCTCGGGCACCACCACTTCGACTTTCATCACCGGCTCGAGCAATACGGGTTGCGCCTTCCGGGCCGCCTCCTTGAAGCCCAGCGAGCCCGCAATCTTGAAGGCTATCTCGGAAGAGTCCACTTCGTGGTAGGACCCATGCACGAGCGCGACCTGCACGCCCGTCATCTCATAGCCGGCGAGTACTCCGGTCTCCATCGCCTCGCGCACTCCCTGATACACGGCCGGGATGTATTCGCGTGGAATCACTCCGCCGACAATCTGGTCAAGGAAGAGCAAATTGAAATCGGGATCGAACTTGTTGGTGGATTTCTTCCGGGTGAGTTCCGCGATGGCGTGGGGGTCAGGATGAGGGAGGGGGTCGAGGCGCAAGTCAGCATGGCCATACTGGCCGCGGCCGCCGGTCTGGCGGATGTACTTACCTTCTCCTTCCGCCGCTGCCCCAATCGTCTCCCGGTAAGCGACCTGCGGGCGGCCCACATTAGCGCCCACACTAAACTCGCGCAACATGCGATCCACCAGGATTTCCAGGTGCAGTTCGCCCATGCCGGAAATCAACATCTGCCCGGTATCGGGATCCGTGTGCACCTTGAAGGTTGGATCCTCCTGGGTCAGCTTCGAGAGCGCCAAGCCCATCTTCTCCTGGTCCGCCTTGGTCCGTGGCTCGATAGCCACCGAGATGACCGGTGCCGGAAAATCTATGACTTCCAGCACGATGGGAGCGTCTTCGGGGCAGATGGTATCGCCCGTCGAGACGGTCTTCAGCCCTACCGCCGCGACAATGTCTCCCGCGAAAGCTTCCGAGATCTCCTCGCGTTTGTTGGCGTGCATCCGCAGCAGGCGCGAAACGCGTTCCCGGCGGTCGCGGCGCGGGTTGTACACGAACTCTCCCACGCTCAGGGAACCGGAGTACACCCGCAAGAAGGCAAGCTGGCCCACGAAGGGGTCGGTCATGATCTTGAAGACCAGCGCGGCAAACGGCGCGCTGTCATCGGCGCCGCGGGTCAGCGTCTGGTCTCCCTCAACCGCCTGCCCCTCGGCAGGCAGGATCTCCGCCGGGGAGGGAAGATAGTTGACCACCGCGTCGAGCAGCGGCTGGATCCCCTTGTTCTTGAAAGCTGCGCCACAAAGCACCGGGACGACCTTGAGGCCCACCGCAGCCCGGCGCAGGCTGGCCTGGAGGTCTTCGGCGGTCACCGGCTCGCCGTGCACGTATTTGCTCAGGATGTGGTCGTCAGCTTCCCCCAGGGTCTCTATCAGAATCTCCCGGTGGCGTCGCGCCTTCTGCACGTAGGCCGCAGGGATGTCGGTTACATCGTAGGCCGCCCCGAGCGTTTCGTCCTTATAAACAATGGCCTTCTCCTGCAAGAGGTCGATGACACCCTGGAACTGGTCTTCGACACCCAAGGGCAATTGTATGGCCACCGGGATAGCGCGGAGCTTGGAACGCAACTGGCTGACGCAGCCGTCAAAATCGGCGCCCACCCGGTCCATCTTATTGACGAAGACGATGCGGGGGACGCGGTATTTGTCCGCCTGGCGCCAGACTGCTTCGGTCTGCGGTTCGACGCCCTCCACAGCCCCTAAAATGGCAATCGCTCCGTCAAGTACCCGGAGCGACCGTTCAACCTCCGCCGTGAAATCAACGTGGCCCGGCGTGTCGATGATATTGATGCGGATGTCGTTCCAAAAACAGGTGGTGGCAGCGGAAGTGATGGTGATGCCGCGTTCCTGCTCCTGCTCCATCCAATCCATGACGGCGGTGCCTTCGTGCACCTCGCCCATCCTGTGCGTAATCCCCGTGTAGTAGAGGATGCGCTCCGTCGTAGTCGTCTTCCCGGCGTCGATGTGCGCCATGATGCCGATGTTCCGGGTTTTCTCCAGCGGTACCTGTCGCGGCATAAACTCCTACGTACAGAAACTCCCACCCGATCTTCATCCCGCGGATCAAGATCCGGTACCCCCAGCCTATTGAGCAATGGGGCCCCGATGAATCGGGGCACAAGGCGGATCGTGGTCCTGGGTGGAACCACCTCCCGCCTCGCCATAGCTAATCCGTCAACCGACGGATTACCAGCGGTAGTGGGCAAAAGCCTTGTTGGCTTCGGCCATGCGGTGCGTATCGTCGCGCTTCTTGATGGCGCCGCCGCGGTTGTTGGCGGCATCCAAAAGCTCCGCCGCCAACCTTTCCTGCATGGACTTCTCGCCCCGCTCGCGCGCATAGCCGATGATCCAGCGGAGACTCAACGAGGTCTGGCGGTTCCGATTCACTTCCACCGGCACCTGATAATTCGCGCCGCCCACGCGGCGGCTCTTTACTTCCAGCACCGGTTTCACGTTATCCACGGCCTTCTTGAAGATCTTCAGCGGGTCATCGTTGGCGCGTTGCTTGACCAGGTCAAACGCGCCGTACACAGCCTGCTGGGCCACGGTCTTCTTCCCCTCGTGCATGATGCAGTTGATGAACCTCTGCACCAACGGATTGGCGTGAATCGGATCCGGACCGACTTCTCGACGTTCAACTGTCCCCTTGCGTGGCATAGCCTAATTCCGTCGCTTCGCAGCTACGAAGCCTTGGGCCTCTTGGCACCGTACTTGGAGCGTCCCTGACGCCGATCAGCAACGCCCGCCGAATCCAGCGTCCCCCGAATCACGTGATAGCGGACGCCGGGCAGATCCTTGACGCGCCCGCCCCGGATCAGAACAATCGAGTGCTCCTGCAGGTTGTGCCCGACCCCGGGGATGTAGGTGGTGACTTCCATGCTGTTGGTCAGGCGCACGCGCGCCACCTTCCGCAGCGCCGAATTCGGTTTCTTGGGCGTCTGGGTGTAAACGCGGACGCAAACTCCCCGCTTCTGCGGGCAGCCCTGCAGCGCGGGGCTAGAGGTCTTGTAACGCGGCCGTTGTCGTCCCAGACGAACCAGTTGATTAAACGTCGGCATCGAAAGCCTTCAAACTTCACCGCCCTTGCCCGACCCACCGCCGGGCGCTTCTACAGGGCAAAAAGCTGTCCTCAACTTAACCTCTCAAATATAGCAGACGAACTCCAAGATCGTCAAGAACTATGCCCGACGGGGAGAACTCAGCCCCGCCCTAGTGCATCTCCAGAATCTCTTTTTCCTTGCTCGTTCCCTGGGCTTCCACCTTCTCGATGAATTCGTCGGTCAGCTTCTGCACATCCTCCAGGGCTCGCTTTTCGTCGTCCTCGGAAATCTTCTTGTCTTTCAACAGCTGCTTCAGCTCCTCGTTCGAGTCGCGGCGGATGTTGCGAATGGCCGTGCGGTGGTTCTCCAGGACTCTGTGCAGGTGTTTCACCAGCTCCTTGCGCCGCTCCTCCGTGAGCGGCGGGATGGGAACCCGCAGAATCTTCCCGTCGTTCACCGGATTCAGCCCCAAGTCGGAGGACCGGATAGCCTTGTCGATAGCTTGCAGCAGGCTGGGGTCCCAGGGTTGAACGGTCAGGAGCGAGGGCTCGGGCACGCCCAGCGTGGCCACCTGATTCAAGGGCGTCGGAGCGCCGTAATAGTCCACCTTGACGTGTTCTGAAATGGGAGTTGACGTGCTCAGGCTGTGGATATATTCGGGGCTGGGGTAGACCGCACGTTTGAAGGCTTCCACATCGGCCCAGTTCCGAAGGGCC
>JALHUF010000606.1 GCA_022866195.1 Terriglobia bacterium | reverse complement strand
GTGGCGCCGGTGCGCATAGGCAAGGGCTCTTACGTCGCCGCCGGGTCAACGATTACGGAGGATGTGCCGCCGGAATCACTGGCGCTGGGTCGCGCCCGTCAGACTAACAAGGAGGGTTGGGCACGAACTCGTGGCCGGGGCAAACCTTCCGCGGGTATAACGGTGCGCGAAGTTGGTCCAGTGACCGTGTTCAGTGTGAGTGGCCGAATCACTCTGGGCGATCCTGCCACGCAGTTAGGTCAGAAGATCCGCCAGGCGCTGGAAGGCGGGCGGAGACAACTGGTAGTGAACCTGGCCGACGTCGTCTATATTGACAGCGCCGGGATGGGTACGTTGGTGGACGCGACGATGGCAGCCCGCAAGAGTGGTGGCCAACTCAAGTTAGCCAGTATCCCTCGCAAGGTGCGAGATTTGCTCGAGGCCACGAATCTCTTCCGCGTTTTGGAGGTTCATCCCGACGAGGCGGCAGCGCTGGCTAGCTTCAGCGAGACTTGACACGCTTGAGGGCTGCGGCCTTCTACGGGTGGCCTAACGAGCACTGGCTAGCGGCGAAGGCATCCCAGATCGGGCTGCTCACCGTTAGGCGCTCGTTGAGGGAGGGCGGCACTTCTTACACCCCGGACGTAAGATTTGCGGCCCGGGAGATCCAGAAGCCTTCCCTCCAGCCCTTTATCCCCCTTCTTTTCAATGGGTTAGTAACTGCGGCCATTGGCACGCCCCGTGCCAGTGCTTGGCATGAGGACGTGCCGGACCGGGCTGCGTGCCCGCCGAGGCACGGCCCCAACAAGGAGAAACGGACATGGCTATTGATGACGTGCCCCGACAGGAAGTGCTGCCCATGAATCCTCCCGACGATTCCGGGCCAGGGCTGAAGTTTGGATTGATTTTTGTGGTTCTCGCCGTCCTGGTGGTCGGCGAAATCTACACGTTGGCGCGAATCAGCTCGGTGCGCAGCTCGTTGGAGGCCCAACAGGCGGCCTTCCAGCGGACCCTGACCGCTCAGCTCGACCAGCGTTTTTCCAGCCAGCTTTCGGCAATGCAGAACTCCAACGCCCAGCAACTGGAGGCGATGCGGCAAGAACTCACGGTGGCCTCTAAGCGTGTGGGCTCGACGGGCAAAGAGCTACGCCGCGCCCGCGTCATGGTTGAGCAACTGCAAAGTGAGCAGAGGCAACAGGCGGACAAGCTGAAACAGGAAATCGCGCTGAAGGCCGACCAGCAACAGGTGGGAGTGCTCTCGCAGGACGTCTCCACCACGCGGGCCGACCTGGAAAGCACCAAGAAGGTTCTGGACGCCACGCGCGCGGACCTGGGCATGGCGCGCAGCGACCTGGGAACGCTCATCGCCCGGAACCATGACGATATCGAAGCCCTGCGCAAGATGGGCGACCGTGACTACTTCGAATTCGTCCTCGACAAGAACCAGCCGCAGCGCGTCGCCGGCGTGGGCCTAATCCTGAAGAAGACCAACACCAAGCGCCACCGGTTCAACGTCTCGTTGCTGGCGGACGACATGGAAATCGAGAAGAAAGACCGCACCGTGAACGAGCCCATCTTTTTCTACCTGCGGGGCTCAAAAAGATTTTACGAATTGGTGGTAAATAAGGTAGAATCAGCAAAGGCTATGGGGTACCTTAGTACCCCGAAAGGTGCCGTGCAGACGGCGACGCGCTCGGAGGGGGCGCGGTAGCCAGATCGCGATACGGCTCGCCCGGGTTGGTGGGAGTCTGCGGGAAGAAGGCAGACTCCTCGCCGCATCCAATCAACAAGCTGGACAAAGCGCCAGGGTCCGGCCATGACCGAACCTCAGGAGGTACCATGGTCAAGCGTGCTTTGTTAGGCATTCTCCTCACAGTGTTGAGCGTTTCGCTGGCGCGAGCGGAGACCTACGCTATCGCCGCGGGGACAACGCTCCATTGCCGCCTCGTTCAGACCCTCAGCACCAAGCTGAGTTTCCAGGGCGACACTTTCACGGCCACGGTGACTGAACCCCTGGTGATCGACGGTAAGCACGTCATCCCGGTGGGCTCAACCATCGATGGGCGCATCTCCTGGTTGGCACGCCCCGGGCGCATCAAGGGCGTGGGTGAAATGCGCCTGGACGCGGAGAAGATCACCCTTCCCGACGGCCGCAGCTTCATGGTGAACGCGGTCTTGGTGAACGCTTACGGGGCAGAAGGCGCCCGGGTGGCGGGCGAGGAAGGGAACATCAAGGGACCGAACTCGCGCAGGAAAGACCTGGAGGAAATCGGGCTCGGGATGGGTGGCGGCGGCTGCGGGGGCACGCTCATCGGCGGCTTTCACGGAGCGGTGATCGGCGGGGCCGTCGGCGGGATAGCGGGTTTAGTGGATACGCTCCGCCGGCGAGGGAAAGACCTCACCTTGCCTTCCGGCAGTCAGCTCAACTACCAGTTGACCCGGGAGCTCATCATCCATAGCGAGGCGCCGCGGGAGACAGCAACACGGGTCAGCTCAACGCTGGTTCGCTGAGGCGCGCCGGGACCCGGTCCCGGCTGGGCGCGGCCGCGCCAGACCCGGCCACTTGTCGGGCGAGCCCGCAGTGTGGCAACGCGCTTGCGGTGCCGCGTCTAGCGCGGAAAGGGAAATGCGCGCTGGCCATCAGGTCGGGCGCGCCAGAGAAAGCGCGCCCGACGGAAGCAGGCGGCTACTTCACCGCCTGCACCGTGACGCTCGCAAAGCCGTGGGCTGGCCCGCGCAGGTAGTCGTAAATCACTTCCTTGATCACCGCAACTTCTCTGAACCCTGTTCCTCGGATCACAGCGAGGTAGTCTTCCTTGTCCAGCGCGCCGGCTGTGCAGCCTGCCCATTGCTCCAGATCCGTGCGGACCGAGGCCGGGATCTCCCCAAATGAGACAATATCCGAGACGATGATGGCGCCCCCGGGTTTCAAAACCCGGTAAGCCTCGGCAAAGACTCTCGCCTTGTCGGGCGCCAGGTTGATCACGCAGTTGGAGATGATGCGGTCTATGCTGCCAGATTCCACGGGCAGATTTTCGATCTCACCCTTGCGAAACTCGACGTTCTTGAATCCCCCGCGGCGGGCGTTCTCCCGCGCCTTGGCCAACATGGCATCGGTCATGTCCACCCCGATGACGTAACCCTGCGGCCCGACGCGCCGCGCCGCCAGAAAGCAGTCCACTCCCGCGCCGCTGCCCAGGTCGAGCACCGTTTGTCCGGGTTGCAGGTCGGCGTCAGCGGTAGGGTCGCCACAGCCGAGTCCCAGGTCGGCTCCCTCGGGCAACTCCGCGACCTCAGCGGGATTGTAGCCTTGCGCCATGGTGGCGATGTTGTAGAGGTCCTCGCCGGGCGCGCCCTCCCGCTCGCAACAGCTCTTGACCTCGCCGCGGGCAATGGCTGCGTACCTCTCCTCCACGGCTTGCTTGATCTTTTGCGCGTCCGCTTCCTGGGATTTGTTCGACATAT
>JALHUF010000605.1 GCA_022866195.1 Terriglobia bacterium | reverse complement strand
TACAAGCAGGCAAGCGACGCGCAGACGAAGGTAGATATCCAGCCCGGGATGTCTAAAGAAGATGTGATCAAGGCTCTCGGCGAGCCGCAAAAAACGATCACCTTCGGGAAAAAGACAATCCTCAAATACCAAGACCTGACCATCGAGCTCGAAGAAAACAAGGTTGTAGAAGTCAAAGCAAACTAGCAATGCAACCTTACATGTTTATGATGGCGGCGCCGGGATTCGCGAGGGGATTCCATGTCTTTGATGCTGGAAGAAATCTTTGACCAGCCGCGGGCCTTGCGGCGGACGTTCAAGGCCGAGCGCGAGCACGCGCAGTCGTTCAAGGAATTCGCGCGCCAGAAAGATTTCCGCCTCATCGTGCTCGTGGCCCGCGGCACTTCCGACAATGCCGCGCTTTTCGGGCGCTATCTGCTGGAACTGACCACGGGAATTCCGGTCTCGCTCTGCGCCGCGTCGATTCACACCCTCTACCACGCGCGGCTGGACCTTCGCCGAGCGGTAGTGGTGGGGGTCTCGCAGTCCGGCGAAGGGACGGATATCAACTTGGTCCTGAAATCCGCCCGGCGTCAGGGGGCCTACACGGTGGCCATCACCAACGAGGCGCGCTCGACCATGGCGCAGCTGGCGGACGAGGTTTTCCTGGTGCGCGCCGGCAAGCAGCGCTCCGTCGCTGCCACCAAGACCTACACGGGCCAGCTCCTGATGTTCTACCTGCTGGCCGGTGGATTGGGCCCGCACATCACGCTGGAGAGCGTCAGCGAGATTCCCGACCGCGTGGAGGCGGCGCTCGAACTTGCTCCCTCCATACGCGAACTCGTGGAGCGCTACCGCTACATGCGCCAATGCGTCGTGGTGTCGCGGGGCCTGAATGTCGCTAACGCCTACGAGCTGGCGCTTAAGCTCATGGAGACCTGCTACGTGGTGGCGGAGCGGTTCTCCTCGGCCGACTTTGCCCACGGGCCGGTGGCGCTGATCGAGCGCGATTTTCCGGTCATCATCCTCATGCCGCCGGGCAAGGTCTTCCGCGACCTCAAGCGCCTGGTAGAACGCTTGCGCAAGTTGCGGGCGGAAACGCTGCTGATTTCTTCCACCGACGTCCGGCTGCCGGCGGCCACGCGCACCATTCGCGTCCCGGGCCCCATCCCGGAAATCTACACCCCCATCCCGTATATCGTTCCGGGACAGCTCTTGGCCGCTTCGCTGGCGGAGGTGAAGGGGCTCGACCCGGACAACCCACGTTCCTTGCAGATTGTCACGCGGACTCTTTGAGGCTGTCCAAGTTCCCCCGCGGGTCGGCAAAAGAAAAACCCCGAAGAAGCCGCAGCTTCTTCGGGGTTTACTTTGTCAGCGCTGCGCGAGCGCGCGGAGCTAAGCCCGCCAGGGGGCGGGCCAACCTCCCTACCAGACGAACTTCAGCCCGAACTGAATCTGCCGTGCCGAGCGCGACTGGAGGATCTTGCCGAAGAAGGGGTTATAGACCAGCACTTGGCTGATGCCGGTGCAGCCCCCCAAATCGTAAGTGCACCAGTCGGTATAGCCCAGCCCGGCTTGACTGATGGGCTCACGGAAGTTCACGTTGTTGAAGGCGTTGAGGAACTCCACCCGGAACTGGAGGTTGGTCCGCTCGCCTTCGCCGAAGTAAGTGTTCTTCAAAAGCGAGACGTCAAAGTTCATCATTGGGGGGGCGATATAGGTGTTCCGTCCCAAGTTGCCGGGCTGCAACTTGAAGGCATGGGAGAGGTCAAACGCGCTTCCAGTACGTCCGATAGGCGTACCCCCGTCAAGCGCCTTCGCCGGGTCTATGGTGCTAGTCTTCGCGTGATACAGTTCGTCAGGACGGAAGGTATTGCCGAAGTAATCCATAAAGATGCTGTAAGGCTGGCCGGACTGTAGGGTGGTAATCCCCGCCACCTGCCAGCCGTTGCCCATCCGCCCCGCGCGCTCCCACTTGGGTACGTCGTAGATATAGCTGAACACCAGGCGCTGCCGTACGTCGAAGTCGGACCGCCCGCGCTCGCCGGCGAGATTGTTCGGATCCTGCGCGAGCCGCGGCCGCGTGGTGACGACAGGGAGGTCGGGCCGCAAGCTGAGCGTCGGGCTGATATTGTTTGCCGCCGCAAAGTTGTCGGGGTTGATGGTGTAAAAGGAGGAAAGGAGGCTGGCGTAAAGAGGCGAGACCATGAACACCTGCGGCTGAAGTGAAGAGGCCGTGTCAATGGACTTGGCCCACTGGTAATGCATGCGCAGGTTCAGGCCGCGCAGGTTGCGAACGTCAAAGCGCAGGATGAGGGAGTGGAAATTGGAGCTGGCGCTGTTTTCCTGGTTCAGGATGGTCTCCAACAAGAAGGGATTTACGCCAGCGCCGAAGCACGAGTCGGGATTGCCATAGAACATCGCCGGTGTACACGGACTCATATCGCGCAGGCGAGGCAGCTTCCGACCCAGGGAGCCCGCGTAGGCCACCTCGAACATCATCTTGTTGCCCAAGCGCTGCTGAAGTCCAGCGTGGAATTGATTCACGTAGGGCGTCCGCGTCTGCGGATCGCGCGCCGTGATGGAGTACGGCTGCTTGTTCCACCACGACCACACGTCATCCTCATTGAGGTCGAACCATTGGCCATAGGTTCCTGGGCCAGGGAATCCGGCCGGGAAGGTGTCGCCGAGGTCGAAGTCCGGGTACGTTGTGAACCACTGCTGCACGAACGGGGGGTTGAGCAGCATGTTGACGGAGGGCTCCATCGGCTGTTGATCGAACACCACGGCATAGCCCGCCCGGAAGACCGTCTTGCCCTTATTAAAGGGATCCCAGGCGAAACCGAAGTGCCCAGAGACGTTGTTGTAATCGGTGTCGAAGCCCGCGCGTGGCGCCGGCGACCGCGCCGTCCCCAGATCCTCGCCGAAGGGACCATAAATGATCTTGGAGTTGGCGCGCATCAGGCCGCTCCACTGGGTGTAGTAGTTCACCAGACGGTCACCGACTTCCACCTCACTGACGGGGATGTCTTCTTCCTTACCATCATCTCGAAGTCGACGGGCTTCTTTGGCCGCAAGGCCGAGCAGGGACTTGATGGCGGCCCCGGTCTG
>JALHUF010000061.1 GCA_022866195.1 Terriglobia bacterium | reverse complement strand
GTCCGTATAGGACACCGGCATTAGCGTGGCTACGCCTGCGTACCAGGCGGGGATCGGAGCGAAGTACTGATTGCCAAAATCTCCTGCCCCCAGGTGCAAAGCGCCCCTCGTCATCACCTCCGGCGGGGCTATCGCTTTGTAGGACCCTTGCACAGGTGGGCAGGTCGAGCATCTGCGTCCCTCCTGGGCTGGGGCGATTAATGAGGAACTTGCCCGTCAGCGGGTCCAGGCGCACCGTGTCAGTCATGACGTCGACCGTGCAGCCATCCAGGAAATTCCCGTCCGGGTCCAGACGCGAGACTTCATTCTGGCCGGTCAAAGAATTGGTATGACCAAGCGCCATGTTGCCGGTCACGTCCGTATCGATTGGGTCAAGGTTCCAGTAAGGGCTATACCAGAACAACCTGGAGGCTCCCGTAGCCAAGTCCAGCTCAGTGATCGTCTGCCCACCGCCAAAGCCACCCGAGGGGTAATTCTCTATCGAAAAAAACAACTTTCCCGGCCGGCTCGGAAGCATCGTAGCGCTTTCCAGCAACCCACCCATGCCTGAAGCATCGATATTGCGAAAAACGCCCTTGAGCGCGCCGAAGTTACTCGGGTCAAGGTCGAAGACCGAGATGGAGAAGGGTGCCGGGCCCACTATGGCCCCATGATTCAAAACATACAGAGTATTTGTTTCGTCCACATACATGTCATCGGGAGCTGCCAGGCCATTCTCGGCGGTGGGCGAGGCGAAAGCGTGTGCCGTGTAACCATTGGGAAGTTGGAGATCCTTGTAAGACGCAGGCGGGCTTCCTATATTCACTCGCACGGTATTGACCAAGGGGCCGAAGTCTATGCCAAAGCCCCGTTCTGCGAGGAAGCTGTAAGGCCCTGCGGTGAGATGGACCGATCGCGTGCCCGGACTGGCCGAGGGCAGCACGGAAACAGGAGCTTCCAGGAAGCCGTCCGGCTGCAGACTTATCGGCCCCACCGAGATGTCCGGCCCCAAATCAAGCGAGAACGACGATTGCCCGTTGAACAGGGGATGGGGCGCAATCGACAGGATGCTGGAGCCGCCCAGGGAAAGGACAGAAGGGGAAGGGTTGAGGATCGTGCCATCCACGATCCGCAGGGCCTCCCCCACGCTGTGTGTCAGGAGGCCATCGGTGATCTCCAGCGTCTGCGGGCCGGGAGCCGTGTCGAGCGGCACGGTGATGGAAATGGTCAGGTAGCGAGGGGTCCCAACCAGGATGTAGTTCACCGTCACGGGGCCTGGGGAGAAGCTGGCGGTGAGGGAAAGGCCCGGGGAAACCAGGTCTTCACTGCTAACCACGCGGAAGAGGCGCGACGTGCCTGCGGCCATCCACGTATCCCGACCCCAGACGGAGGCAGCCCCGGGTGTCCCCTTCCCGGTCCACGGTGGAGATAGGAGAAAGGATACGATAAGGACTGCCAGTAGAAATGGGACTCGAAGACCGCGGACCGACGATAATCGTTGGACAGTGTGCATAGGATGCGCTAGTCGTGGAGCTGACTGGCCTGCGGACACCACATTGAGCAGTTGCCGCCCAGCCCTGCAACCTCTTGTGAGTGGAATCGACACCTCTCTCCCCGGGGGTAAGCCGCCCCGTTCTCGAACCGCCGTGGCTGACTAAGCATTGCTGCCGCCATGATGAAGAATCGGTCCTGGCTTGCGGCGGGATGTTCGAGTTGCTGTCCAGGGGCATCCCGAACGCAAACCCCACCGGAGGTCAGCCCCAGCGCCTGTCAGTCTCTAGTTGCCAGCCCTGGCTGCACCCGGCTCCGCATGGCTCTGGACCCCGTGCCAGAATGAACGCCAAAAGAAGGGAAGCATTCTAGAATCTTGGGAGCGGGCAATCAACCCTAATGTTGGTGCGGCTCAGCCTGTGGTGCAGATGGTCGCCTCCGTATCTCGGGGTGTCATTCGGAAAACGCTCGGATAGGACGGGCCGTAGCATCCGGCCTGGCCCCGAGGCTGACATAGGCAACTTTGACTTCCGGCGCGAGGGTCGCATATAGTCGCGCCGGAGGCCGCCAGCATTTGGCGCGGCTGGGTCGTATCATCTGAGGTGTTGAGAGTCGTCATGCGGATTAGCGTGTTTGGGCTTGGCTATGTGGGCTGCGTTACGGGTGCTTGTTTGGCCCGGATGGGGCACGAGGTCTGTGGGGTGGACATTTCCGCGGCCAAGGTCGACAGCATCAATCAGGGCCATTCTCCGGTGGCGGAGAAGGGATTGGAGCGTCTCGTGTCGCGAGCGGTTCGAGCGGGGAAGCTCCGCGCTACCCTCGAGCCCGCTGAGGCTGTTGCGGGTGCGGTCCTCTCCTTGGTCTGCGTGGGTACCCCGTCTGGCCGGAAGGGGGAAGCAAACTTGGATTACGTCCTGCGTGCGGCGGACGACATAGCGCGCGCGCTGCGCTACACCCGGCGCTATCACACGGTGGCGGTGCGGAGCACCGTGCCGCCGGGGACGCTGGAGACTTGCGTAATCCCCCGGCTCGAGCGTGTTGCCCGCAAGCGAGCTGGGCGCGATTTCGGCGTGTGCTTCCACCCTGAGTCCCTGCGCGAGGGATCTTCGATTCACGATTTCTTCCACCCCCCCAAGACAGTGATCGGGAGCTACGACGCACGCAGTGCCCGGCGATTGATAGAACTGTGGCGGCCCATCAAGGCCCCGGTTTTTGTGACCTCACTGCGCGTCGCAGAGATGGTGAAGTATGCCGACAATGCCTTCCACGCGCTCAAGGTCGCTTTCGCCAACGAGATCGGCGCCCTCTCGAAGAGCCTGGAGATTGATAGTCATGAGGTGATGAAGATTTTCGTGCGGGACACCAAACTCAACATCTCGCCCCTGTACCTGAAGCCGGGATTGGCGTTCGGCGGCCCCTGCCTGCCCAAGGACCTCAGGGCGCTTTGTGCGGTGGCGCGACGCGCGCGGCTGGAGGTCCCGCTCCTCTCGAGTGTCCTCGAAAGTAACTCTCGCCACTTGCAGCGGGCCACCCAACTGGTCCTGGCCACCGGCAGGCAAAAAGTCGGGATTCTGGGATTGGTGTTCAAGTCGGACACCGATGATTTGAGAGAAAGTCCCGCCTGCGCTCTGGTCAAAAGCCTGCTTCGAGCAGGAAAAGAGGTGCGGGTTTACGATCCGCGGGTAAGGCCCGAGCGTCTGATCGGCGCCAACCGCGATTTCGTCGAGAGAGAGCTGCCGCAACTCTCGCGCCTGCTTGCCCAGTCTTTGCAGGAGGTGCTGGCTTCTAGCGAGGTGATAGTTGTGGCCGGGACCCACCCTGAATTTCCAGACGGAATCCGCGCCTTGAAAAAGAGGCAAATTCTCATCGACCTAGTGAGATTGTCCCCCAGATCAGTTCCTTCCGTTACGCGATCGGTTGGTCTCTGCTGGTAGTCTTCCTCACAATTCACCCGGCCTGTCATTTCGAGCCACGCGACAGGAGAAGCTCTCCAGCTCAAAAAAGATCTAAAGTTGGAAAGGGCGAGTGCCGATAGACAACCGTGAAGGGTTTGGAAGAAGGTGTCTTCGGAGCGCCCCTAATGGGAATGCGGAGGGGTGAAGCGATTCTTCTCCAGAAGGCACTTGCCAAGGGGGGAGCGTTTTGTGGGATGGGGCCCGTTTCTCAAGGTAGAAAAGACCATCCAGGGCATTCATGGCCCGGGCAGGGGCATAGCCCGGCCCAAATCCAAAAGGAGTGAGGACTTATGATGAGGAAGAATTGGAAGGCGCACATCACGTTGTGGGTACTCCTTGTGGTCGCCGCAGCTGCGATTCCCGCCTTCGGCGGGTCAGCGGTAGTGGGCTCGGTGGCAGGGAGCATGAACGCGACCATTAGCGGGCAGGCGCTCTTGCCCAACACCACGATTTTCAGTGGGGACAGCCTGCAGGTGAAGGAAGGGGCGGCGGTGGTAGCGGTAGGGAGCGGGAGCCGGCTGGTGTTTGGCCGGGAGACCGAGGCCTCTTTTCTGCGGGATGCGAATGAGGTGACGGTACTGCTGGGGCGGGGGAATGTCTCACTGTACCGGGCGGCCGAAGGGACAGGCCTGCGGATAAAGGTGGGTGAGGTATCGATCCTGCCCGCGGCGGGCTATAAAACGCTAGGGGAAGTGGCGCTGCTGGGCGGGACGATTGTGGTAACGGCGAAGGAAGGGAAGCTGCGGGTGGAAGGAAACGGGCCGGCAGTGGAAGTGGTGAAAGGGAAGACGATCACGCTGGCGCGGCCGGCGCGGGGCCCGCAAGGTGCCGGCTCGGGTTCGGCGGGGGTGAGCGGCTCGACAGCCCTCCAGATTGGGGCGGTAGCGGCCGGGGGTACCGCGGCAGTCCTGTCAGGGGTGGCGATGTCGCGCGCGGCGGATGCGCGGGACGCTGCGGCGGCGGCGGACGCAACGGCAGCGGAAGCGATAGCGGCGGGTGAGGCGGCGGAAGCGGCGGCCCAGGCGGCGGAAGCGGCGGCCCAGGCGGCGGAAGCGGAGGCAGTGGCAGCGGGTTGCGCGCTGAACGATCTAGCGGTCTCGCTGGGCGAAGCCAGTCCGTACACCCCGCCAGCAGGCTACACCTGCCCCTGAGCGGGTAGACTAGGAGGGGATGCAGGACGGGCGGCGGCCATGTGCAAGCATGGCCCCGCCCGTTTGTCTTTTTGCTCTGCCACCTTATTAGGGGCCGGCGATTTCTC
>JALHUF010000604.1 GCA_022866195.1 Terriglobia bacterium | reverse complement strand
CTCGTGGCCGCGCGTGGCCAACTCCAGCCCGAGTTCCGTGGCCACCACGCCACTCCCACCATACGTGGGATAACAAGTGATGCCGATGCGCATGAGCCTGCGGGTAATCCGCCCTCTTCCCGCCAGGAGCTATGAGGGAGGGGGCGACTTCTTCTTTTCTGCGCCGCCACTGGCGGCCAAAACCACAATCTCGGTTACCGTACGCCGGTCATTCTTTTGCTCAAAGTAAACGATGATAATGGTCCCCGGCGGCAGTTCCCGGAGCTTGATTTTCCTGCCCTGGGCCATCGAGACTGTCGTGCCCTTCTTCACCGGAAAAACCTCGGTGGCACCCCCCTCAACTGTCTCCACCTTGAGCAGATTCCGCTTCAGGTCTACCGACTGCACTCTGCCGCTAAAGGCCAAGCGCGTCGTTCCCCCTGAGATCTTGCCCAGAACCGGAACTCGGCTGCGTCGTTCCCCCTGCCCGCGCGCCGGGGCCGTGGCGCCGGCCGTCGTCAGCCCGCAAAGCAGAAAGACTGCAACGGGCCGGAACCAGCCCGGGGTCCGAGCCACGCGGTTCACGATCTGAGAACGAGTGTCAGCGCGACAGCGCCGTTGGCCGCCGGGCTTCGCCACGGTGGGAGAGGCAGGCGGATCAGCACGAGGGATCAAAAACCGGTTCACCTCAGTGCCCCCTTGATGCATGTTCATCCTAAGAAAGGTCGCCGCGGACTGTCAAGCGTCCTGCGTCAAATCTTCAGCGGCGGGTGCGCTTCCGCCGGGGCAACGAGCGCCGCGGTGCTGCCGGCGGCCCGGTGCAGGACGCCCAGAGTTCAGAACTACTCGATGTTGGGAAACCCGTTCCCGTTCCCACCCTCGCGGAACTCCGGATCCTTGTACATGTAGCGGACCGCCGATTTCATAATCAGCAGGTTGGGCTCGTTCTGCCGGTGGACCTTGATGCAGTTCTTGTCGTACCACTCGATGACCCCGTGAATGATCTCGCCGCCATCGAGCACCACCACCATGCGCGTGCGGGCCTGCATCTGCTTAATATAGTAAAAGTTTTCGGCACTGGTTTGTTCCGGCGGCGTGGGTTTCCTGCGCTGGATACGCGTCCCCAGCTGGTCTTGGATCTCAGACAGTGTTGGTCGGATTAGTTTGCGATTCAATGCTCCATTCTCCTTCAGCCCCCTTCGAGGGGGTCAGACGTTCAGTCGCGCCCGAGGGAATCTCTTGTCGAGGCACCCAGCCCACAGGTCTCACCGCGGGCAACTCGGTTTCCTACGTCTCAAGAAAAGCCAGGCACGGGAATTGGTGCGACTACCTAAAAGTCTACCACATGCCCTTCGCCCTCGCAATGGGAAAGTACACTCCCCGGCGGCAAGCCCGGATGTGATGCCCCTTACACGTGAATCCGCTCCGCAGATCTCCCGGTCAAACCCTACTGGCTTTAGATGCAATGGGGTAGGGCCAGGATTCCCGCCCGTTGGCTGGGAATTGGAGGGCGTTCACCGGAGGTGGCGGAGAGTTGTCCCGTTACTCCGCTGCATGTATGCAGGTCGAGGTAGCGCATCTATAAGGTCGGAGTTGTCGCTTGACTCCGCGCCCCTATTACGTGGCTGGCGCTGCGCTGCTGGCGGGATTTTCCAGGACGTCCAATGCCACGGCCTCGAGCCCCAGTTGCTGGTTCACATTGCGCACCTGGAGCCGGTAAGCTTCGTCCAGGCCTTCCTTAAGCCTCTCGATGCTTTCCAATCCCAGCTCTGCTGCCCAGGTTCTGAGCCGCGGCAGCGCATCCACATTGACCACCTCGGCCTGCGGGCCGGCCAGCGCGATCTGGACAAGATCCCGCAACAGGGTATAGCCGGTTTTGAGGGTTTCCTCGAAGTCGTCGCGATTCTCGGTGAGGGCCTTGGTGGAGTCGAAAAGCGCCTTCCAGTCCGGGGCGGCCGTGGGCTCGGGGGCACGCGCGGAGAGGGCCGTCAGGAAATCGAACCAGGGACGTCGACGCCGCTCGAATTCGGCCAGGTCGAAGCTCTTGGCCTTGACGATGCTTCCGGCAGCCACGCGCGCGGCCAGCGCTCGCTGGGCCTTGGGGACGCGGCCCTCCTCCGCCAGCAGCGCGCTGAGCGTTGACTCGTCCACGGGCTGAAAGGCCACGCGCCGACAGCGCGAACGGATGGTCGGCCGCAGTTCGTAGGCATTGGGGCAAACCAGGATAAGCGTGGTGGTTTCCGGCGGCTCCTCCAGGACCTTCAGCAGCAGGTCGCTGGCTTGCCAGTGGATGGCTTGGGCTTCGTCGATGACGAAGACTCGACGGGGAAACTCAAAGGGGTGCGTGTAAGCCACGCTGCGCACTTGGCGTATCTGCTCGATCAGGATGTAGCGGGTGATGGGCTCGATTAGTTGGAGGTCGAAATAAACGAGGCCTTCGACGCGCTTTGCCGCGTCCTTGCTTTCCCCGCGCCGGGCCAGGTCTTCGCGCGTGGCGGCCAGCATCTCCTCGGCCTTGCGGCAGCGGACACACACGCCGCAGAAGTCGTCCGGGCCACGCTCGCAGTTCAGGGCCTTGGCCAGCATCAGGGCCAGCGTTTTCTTTCCCACGCCGTCCGGGCCGGTGAACAGCAAGGCGCCGGGCAGCCGGCTGCTCGCGAGCATGCCGCGTACTGCGGCTACGGCTTCGGGATTGCCAATGAAGGTTTCAAATCCCATGGTTTTTCGGGGTTCGGATTTAGGGATTCGGGACTAGGCGTTCGGGCGCGAGCGTCCGGCCTGAAATCGCCCCGCTTCCCCGAAACCCGAATCCCGAAACCCGAATCTGTTGTTATTGCCGCCGACCAGCCAAGAATTGACCGACCAGCCTGCGGATTTCCGCCTGCACTTCAGCCACGGGCCGATCCGAGCGCACCACCTTCACGCGGCGCGGCTCTTGCCGGGCAATGGCGAGATAGCCGTTGCGCACGCGCGCGTGGAACGCCAAGCCTTCCGCCTCGAACCGGCCGTGCGCCGAATTGCGGCGCCGTTCGCGGCCTTGGGCGCGCTCGAGCGACACGCGGGGGTTCAGGTCGAGAACAATCGTCAGGTCAGGTTGTGTTTCGCCGCAGACGACGCGGTCGAAGGCCCGGACGGTCGCCACTCCCAGCTTCCGTCCGGAGCCTTGATAGGCGAAAGAGGCGTCGTTGAAGCGGTCGCTGACCACCACCTCGCCGCGCGCCAGAGCGGGCCGCACCACTTCCTCCAGGTGTTGCGCGCGGGCGGCGTACATCAGGGCCAGCTCAGCAAGCGGCGCGAGCCGCTGCGTGCGCGAAGCCAGGAGGATGGCGCGCACCTGCTCGCCTACTCGCGTGCCCCCTGGCTCGCGCGTGGCGCGGACCCGGTAGCCAAGCCGCTTGAGGTGCTTGACCAGTTGGCGGAACTGCGTGCTCTTTCCTGTCCCGTCGATCCCTTCGAGCGTGATGAATATGCCGCGGCGCTTCAATTTAGGGCTGGACATGCCGAGTAATGTCAAGAACGGTCGACAGGAAACATCATAGCATTCGCTGTTCCTGTGTCACAAGGCTAGCCGCATGCGGGGACGGGGCTCTCCCAAGGATTCTGGGAGGTGGTAGAATGGCGCGTCTTCTCGGGAGAGGATTGTGGACATTGTGGGCAACATCGCGCGGATCCGGGAACGGATTGCTGCGGCGTGTCTTCGCGCGGGGCGGCGTCCGGAGGACGTGAAGCTGGTCGCCGTCTCGAAAACCGTCTCGCCGGAACTGATCCGGCAGGCCTTCGACGCCGGGCTGCGCGATTTCGGCGAGAACCGCATCCAGGAGGCTGAGGCCAAGCGCCCGGCGTTGGCGGATTTGGATGCCACCTGGCATCTCGTCGGCCACCTCCAGACCAATAAGGCCAAGCCCGCGCGTGAGCTTTTTCACTGGATCCATTCCGTGGACTCGCTGCGGCTTGCCGAGAGGCTTGACAAGGTCGCTCCGCCCAGCGGGCGGCTGCCCATCCTGCTGGAAGTGAATCTTGGTGAAGAGCCCAGTAAGTTTGGCGTACGCGAAGAGGAAGTGGTGGAGTTGGCGGAGAACGTTGGACGGCTTCCCAGTCTCGAGTTGCGGGGTTTGATGGTTATTCCGCCCTTCTTTGAAGATCCCAACGAAGCGCGCCCGTTTTTTCGCCGCCTGAATGAACTGGCTGCCACCATTGCGTTACGAAACTTGCCAGGTGTTTCCATGCAGGAACTTTCGATGGGGATGAGTCACGACTTCGAAGTGGCCATCGAAGAAGGCGCGACGATAGTGCGAATAGGCACGGCGATCTTCCGGGCCGCGGTAGCGGCGGGCTTTGGCCCGGCAAGGGGACACGGGGGAAATCAAAAATCAAAAAGCAAAAGGCAAAAGGCAAAGATGGAGAACACCCGATTGCTGACGGCTGATGGCTGACTGCTGAGAACTGGCAACTGGGAACCGGCAACTGACAATGGCTGAATTTCAAATCGAGCGCGAGAACGTGAGCTTCTGGCTGAAGGTCAAGCCGCGCTCGGCTAGAGAACGCCTTACGAGGGATTCTTCAGGTGAATTGCGGCTGGAGCTGCACGCGGCCCCGAGCGGGGGACAGGCTAACGAAGCGTGCGTTCGATTCTTCGCGCGCGCCTTGCGGCTGCCGCAGGCTTGCGTGGTGATCCTCTCCGGTCGAAAGGCGCGCCGCAAGCTCCTGCGCGTAACGGGACGCTCGGCGGCGGAAACCGTCACGCAGTTAAAGAAGCTCGCGCGTAGCCGTGCGTAACGGCGTGCTTCAGCCCGGCAAGGCAGCCGGCAGAAGGCAGAGACAACACTCCCTGCGCTGTTGTTCGATATGCAGCATTGACCGCTGAAAGCTGATTGCTGGCAACTGACAACTGGCAGGAGGTTATCGTGAGCTTTCGCGAGCGGCTCGAGGAAATTCGCACGGGCTTTACGGCCCCCTTCTGGGTGGCCAACGTCACGCAGCTTTTCGAACGCCTGGCGTACTACGGGGCGACTGCGGTCCTCGCGATCTACCTCAGTGAACAACTGCATTTTTCCAAGGAGCTCACCGGCTGGATGATGGGGATCTTCGGATTTGTGGTGTGGTTTCTGCCGGTGCTGGGCGGAACGCTGGCCGACCGCTTCGGTTTTCGACGCGCGCTGATGTTTGCCTACCTGGTGATGACGATCGGTTATTTCCTCCTGGGTTCGGTCTCCGCTCCTTGGATCCAGGCGGCTCGCCACGCTCTGACGGACAAGTGGCTGGTGCTGGGCGTCCTAATGATCCCGGCGCTGGGAGCCGCGGTGGTGAAGCCGTGCGTGGCGGGGACAACGGCGCGGGCCTCTGCGGAGAGTGTTCGCTCCATCGGCTATTCGATTTATTACACCCTGGTGAATGTTGGTGGCACCCTGGGACCTGTCATGGCCTGGCTGGTGCGAACGAGGCTGGGCATGGAAAACGTCTTCCGCGTTTCCGCCCTCAGCATGTTTTTGATGTTTTGCGTGACGCTTGTTTTCTTTCGCGAGCCGGCGCAGTCGGGGGAACAAAAGGTGGCGAGTGTCGCTGCCGCGATCAAAAATATGTTCGTCGTCCTGGGCAATCTCCGCTTCGTTTTGTTCCTCCTCATTTTCTCGAGCTTCTTTGTGGTCTTCTGGCAGGAATTCATTTCCGCGCCGCTGTTTTTGCGGGGCTATGTGGACCCGAATGCTAACGCGGACCTGCTGCTGGCCATCGATGGGCTCACGGTGATCTGCTTCCAGATTCTGGTCAGCTACCTGACCAGGAAAATCCCTGCGTTCTCCGCGATGACGCTGGGGCTGCTCATCTCGAGCCTGTCCTGGCTGATTCTCGCCTTCCACCCGACGACGGTCGGATTCATCGTGACGCTCGTGGTGCTGGCGTTCGGCGAAATCACCCAATCGGCGCGCTACTACGAATATGTTTCGCGGCTGGCACCCCCGGGTCAGGAGGGACTCTATATGGGCTACGCCTTTGTGCCTATCGCCATCGGGTATTTCATTGCCGGGCCGCTGGGCGGTTACCTCCTCCACTATTTTGGCGATGTCTTGCACCGGCCGCAGCAGATGTGGTGGGTCGTGACGGCAGTGGGAATCGCCGGCGCGGTGCTGATGGTGGTTTACGACAAGGTTTTCAAGCCGGGGGAAGCGAAGGGCGGGCAAGAGGCCGCCTGAACTCGATTTGCATGGGAACTGCGGTGGTCGTGGCATGGAAAGTCCCGGGCGCGGAGAGGTATCCGTCCATGATGTTTCCGGCAAACTCCCGCTGGGGCTTTAGCCCCTGTTGGAAGGGCATGGCTTTAGCCGTGCCGAGAAAGAGAGCCAGATTCAGGATTCTTCCGGGGCTTTAGCCCCTGCGAGAAGAAGATGGCGAAACCGTCCCGTTACCCCCAATTGGCCAGATGCTTCTTTGTTACCTCGTCCACGTGGGAAGGCCGCGCACTCTTTCAGTCGGAACAGATGGCGAAGCTCTTCGTGGAAGTGCTGTTTCACTATCGCAACGAGCATCACTATCTCCTTCATGAATTCGTCCTGCTGCCGGATCACTTCCACCTGCTCGTCACGCTGGATTCGGCAGTCACGGTGGAGCGGGCGATACAACTCGTCAAGGGGGGATACTCATTTTGAGCCGGAAAGGAACTGGGGTTTAAGGGTGAGGTCTGGCAGAGGGGGTTTACCGACCACCGCATCCGGGATGGACACGACTTTGAAACTCACCGAAGCTACATTCGTGAGAACCCTGTGAAAAGGGGACTCGCGAGGAGCCCGGAGAAGTACCCGTACTGTTCGGCATATCCGGGATTCGAACTAGATCTGCCACCCGCTAACCTCAGGGGCTAAAGCCCTGGGAGATGAACGGAGGCGTCCGTAACGGCACGACTAAAGTCGCGCCCTTCCGCAGGGGCTGAAGCCCGCGTCCGGAAGGGAAGGGAGGAAGTATGATTGAGCTGAGCGACCAAGAATTGCTTTTGCGGCTGCGGAATTTTGAAGATAACTTCGTCGAACGCAAGACCTCCGCCGACTCCAAAGATTGGCTTAAGACGATTGTTGCCTTTGCGAATTCAACGCCGATTGGCTATCCGTCCCTCCTATTCATCGGTGTGAGAGATGATGGAACGCTAGAGGAGACAACACCCAATCTCGACTCTCTCCAAAGGACCTTCAACGAAAAGGTGAGCGCTGCGTACCCGCCGGTCTATTACTTGGCGAGGATACTTAGTGTCGAGGGCAAACAGATCTTGGCCGTGATTGTGCCGGGGAGCGAGCAACGGCCACACTGTGCGGGCCAGGCCTTCATACGGAAAGGTTCGGAAACGGTGGCGGCGTCCGATGAGCAATTCGCAAATCTGATCGCCTCGCGGAACAGCAAGGCATACGAGATCCTGAAGTGGAAAGGCAAGTCAGTTACTGTTCATTCTGCGCCTGCTGCGAGCACCATAAGTGCCTTCTATATGGGGATGGATGGTGAATGTACCGTCGTAGAATGCAATCAGTTCTATGTGACGCTGGATTATCGGGGCAATCCCTGGTCATATCCGCTAAGTCGTGTGGAAATCTCGTTCGACAACGAAGCAAATCGCCTTCAACTGCTTGTCCTCAGGCAATAGGGCGACCTTTTACCGGAGCGGCGATCGCTTAGCTTACGCTTGTTCTAAGCTGGTGATAGATGGAGGACCCGTGAACCTGACTGCCATTCAATCCGCATTGCGGGAGGCGCATCTCGACGGCTGGCTCTTCTATGATCACCATCATCTTGACGCGATTGCTTACCGGGTGCTCGGGATCGCGCCCAAGATGTGCACGCGGCGGTGGTACTACCTAATTCCTGCCGAAGGCGAACCCGCGAAACTCGTGCATCGAATCGAGCGCGGTAACCTCGAGGGGCCGCCGGGCGCCGAGCTGCAGTATTCTTCGTGGAAAGAGCAGCGCGAGTCTCTGAAAAGGATTCTGTATGGGAAGCATCGCATCGCCATGCAGTATTCAGCGCTCAACGATATTCCTTACATAGGGTTGGTGGACGCGGGCACTATCGAGCTCGTGAAGAGTTTCGGTGTCGAGATTGTCTCCTCCGCGGACCTGGTCCAGCTATTCGAAGCCCGCTGGTCGGACGCGGTGCTGGCCTTGCATCTCGAAGCCGGAAAGGTCATCCATGCCGCGGTGCGCGCGGGTTTTGGGATGATCCGGGAAGCCGTGCGTGCCGGGAAGGCCATT
>JALHUF010000603.1 GCA_022866195.1 Terriglobia bacterium | reverse complement strand
TCCGCGAGATGATCCAGGCGTTTCGTGACGCGGCCTGGGATGATTCCGTCGCCGTGGTCGTCTTGACGGGCGCGGGCGAGAAGGCGTTCTGTGCCGGCGGCGATGCCAAGGAGTTCTCCGCCGAATTCCTCCGCCGCCCGCGAAATTACTGGAAGTGGCAGGGCCTGCTGCTGGAAGCCATGGAGCTTTTCCGTCACCTGGGCAAGCCCACCATCGCGCGCATCAACGGCACGGTGGCGGGCGGAGGAAATGACTGGAACCTGGCCGCCGACCTCGCCATCGCCGCCGATCATGCACGCTTCATGCAGGTGGGTACCCGTGTGGGCTTGGTCGATGCCCTGGGCTCGAGCCAGTGGCTGCCGCTCATCGTGGGTGACCGGCGGGCGAGGGAAATGCTCTTCACCTGCGACGAAATCTCGGCGGAGCAGGCCCTGAACTGGGGCCTGGTGAATCAGGTCGTTCCCTACCGGCAACTCGACCGCGCGGTGAATGCCCTGGCCAAGAAGCTGATCCAGAAGTTCCCGGAATGCACGCGCTACACCAAGCAGCAGTTGAATTTCTGGAAAGACCTGGCCTGGTCGCTCACCGCAGGACACGCGCGCGATTGGCTGACCATCCATTCCACGTCCCGGGAGCCTTACGAGGGCGTGCAAGCCTTCCTCGAGAAGCGGCCCGCTGACTACCGGCGCCTGCGGGAACGGGCCGCGGCGGGCCAGTCGAGCGAATTTCTCTGGGGTGCTCCGACGCGCACCTGCGCGGATTGTGGCGCGGAGGGAATCCCGGAAGGATTTGACTATTGCGGGAAATGCGGGAGTAAGCTGAAATAGCAGGCGTGGAAGCAGCCTGGGGTGACAATGGTCCGTGATCCCTGCGGCGCTCACCCAGTGCCCGCGCTCCGAAGGCGAAGTCCACGTTGAGGAGGAAGCCATGCCAGACGAGTCCACCGAGTTCCTGACCGGGACCGAGAAAGAGGAAGAGGCAAAGCCCTTCCAGTTCATCCGCTGGGATGCCTCCGGCACCGTCGCGCACCTTACGCTGGCGCGCCCCAAGCAGAACATCTTGAACATTGAAATGCTAAACGAGATATGGCGCGCCATCGAAAGCCTGACCGCGCGCGATGAGGTCCGGCTGATCTGGCTCGATTCGGCGCCGGAATGTGAGGGGTATTTCTCGATGGGTGTGGAAGCCGCCGGCTACAAGGCCGATATGGTGTTTCAGATGATGGATGCCTTCCACCACGTCTTCCGCGCCATGATCGAAGTGTCGAAGCCCGTCCTGGCGGTGGTGGACGGCATGGCCAATGGGGCCGGGTGCGAGCTGGCAGCCTTCTGCGACCTGGTCATCGCTAGCGAAAACGCCCGCTTCCTTCAGCCCGAAATCAAACTCGGCGTGTTCCCACCCCTGGGAGCGGTGGTGTACCCGCGCGTCATCGGCCCCAAGCGCGCCATGGAGTTGCTCCTGACCGGCGAGCCCATCAACGCGCAACAGGCCCTCGTCATGGGCCTGGTCAATCGCGTGGTGCCGCGTGCCGCTCTGAAAGAAACCGTGGAGACGCTGGTGAAGCGCATTTCCGAGCAGAGTGGCCCCGTGCTGCAGTTGCTGAAGCGCGTCATCTTTGAAGGCACCTGGCAGCCCTTCGACGAGGCCCTCCGGCACTCGCAGGATATCTACTTGAACCAGTTGTTCGCCCTGGAGGATTCCCAGGAAGGCCTGCGCGCCCTGGTGGAGAAACGCAAGCCGGTGTGGAAGAACAGGTAGCCGCACGGAGGAGCGGAGTGACCGACAAGGAGCTGATAGACCGGATCACCCACACCATCGTCGAGCGATTTCACCCTCGGCGGGTCATCCTCTTCGGCAGCCGTGCCCGGGGCAGCGTCGGGCCGGATAGCGACGTGGACATCTTCGTCGAGATGGACAGCAATGTCCCGCCGCCCGAACGCGCCGCACAGGTCAGTTCAGTTTTTGGGCTGCGGCCATGGTCGCTGGATCTTGTAGTGTACACGCCGGAGGAGGTCGCAAGTCTGCGCGGTATTAACGGAACCCTGCTCTCGGTGGTCGAGGCCGAAGGTCAAATCCTCTATGAGCGCCCCTGAATCCAACTTCCGGGCATGGCTTGCCAAAGCCGAAAACGACCTGCTAAACATCGAGAACAACCTCTCCCGCGCTTGAGTCCCGTGGGACACGCTCTGCTTTCATGCCCAACAGGCCGCGGAGAAGTTGCTCAAAGCCTTCCTCGTGTGTCACGGTGTTCCTCCGGCAAGAATACATGACCTCGTCGCCTTGCTGGCCCGGTGCGTGGAACTGGAAGGAAGCTTGGCACAGCTCGAAGAAGACTGCCGGAAGCTCACCTATTACGCGACCGTCTCGCGCTAC
>JALHUF010000602.1 GCA_022866195.1 Terriglobia bacterium | reverse complement strand
TTCCTTGCGGTGCTTGATCGATTCCTTGAAAAACGAGAACCGTCCGGTACGCAGGAGGCCCAACCCTAGCCGCGTCATTCCCAGCATCTTCAGTAGGTTTGTCTTCAAGAAAAGGTTGAAGACCAGACGGCCCTCCGTAATGCGACCATGGCCGCGCACCATCTTGTAGAACTCGCGCGCCAGAACGGGGATGGGAAGTCTCTTGGGATATGCTCCCTCCTGGATGGCCCTGCGCTTCAACGCATACATGACGTCGGTCACCTTGATCTGCTTGGGACATTCGACCGTGCACGAATAACAGCTCGCGCACAGCCAGATGGCGAAGCTCCCTAGGACTTCCTGTTTGAAGCCCTCTCTGGCCAAATGAATGAGTCGCCGAGGGGTGTAGTCCATGTAGATGGAGAGAGGGCACGTGGCACTACACATCCCACACTGGATGCACTGCCGGATCTTCTCTGCCCCCACCACGCCCGTGACCCAGTGCGCGAATTCCTTATCCCGGTCGGCCTCGTACTTCATCATCTGCTTAATGGCGGTCAAGACTGCCTCCTTCGGGGCCCAATATCCACTTTGCGCCTGCTGGTGCCTGAAGGCCTAGTACCTGTTAGACTTGCCGCCCACGCCTTCAGACACTCCCCCGCACCCCGTCGGCAGCAAGCTCCGGGCCATTAGCGGGATTACGACGCAGGGGGGTATGGTGGCGGAACGACCCGTCTAGGGGTATCTGCGCCGACTCTCTGCTGCCCAGGGTTCAGCCTTTTTGTACCTCTATCTCGGCCCAAACTGCTGAGGCGTGCAATACTTGCCGACAACCGTCCCGTTTGCCTTTGAAACTTCCCTCGCACTGTGCGGCGGATGTCAGGAGGGTCGAAGGCACATCGGTGCGGGGAGCGCTGCGTGAAATCACTCCCGTGGAGACAGGCGTTGGGCAGATTGCCCTACCCGGCGTTAGCCGGCACTACTACTGGTTCGCTGCGTAGCGCGCATAGGCCTCGGCAACCTTAGCCTCGACGGCGGCGTCATTGTGAATGAATACTCGGTAGCGAAACGTCAGAGAACCCCCGGCAGGGATGGTGATGCTTCCATCTCGTTTGGGATCGTTGTAGAAATCGTGTTCGCCGAAGGGATTGACCGCGAACAAGCCGTACTCGCGCGCATGCCAATAGGTTGGGTGCTTAGGATTCGAAGGATGGTCGAAGATGGCGATGCCCAGCTTCCGGCCCTCGACGGTCCCGGAGTAGTCCACCCAGTTGGCCCGCTTGCCCCAAATCTCGCTTTCGCCTACGCCACCTTCGGAGTTAAGCATCCGAACGGCAGGCTTCTCCAATGCCTTCACGACGCGGATGGCGAAGGTTCCTTCCTTGGTGTCGCCCATCTTCACCGGGGTGCTGAGGGCTTTGATCGTGAACTCGCAGTCGATGATGCGGGCTAAAGCGTCGCCGCGGAAAACGTAGGCCTGGATTTCCTGGGCGATGGTTTTCCCCTCCGGCCCCACCAGGTCGAAGAGCACGCGCACGGCGCCGGATTCCGGCCCGCTTTTCATCTCTTCAAGCTTGCTGAACACCGTGCGGCCGTTGGGCAAGCCTCCGGCGGCAAAGTACTGCTTACCTCCCGCCTGCACCGGGGCTTTCTCTTCCAATTCCGCCTCGCTCCAGAAATCGACGCCGTTCACGTCGCCGTGCGCTTAGTACATGGCGCGATGGTGGGGGTGGTCGGTGCTTTCGCCCGGAATATCCTTGCGCATGGGAAAGCCGCGCGTCACCACGATTCCCTGAGCGCTGCGCAGCGGGTGGAGATACGGCTTGGGTGCTTCGGGCCCGAAGTAGAAAGTGGTGAAGGGCTGGCCGCCGATGCGCACCTCAATCTCGTTTCCAACGCGTTTCAGTTCAACGGGTTCGGCTCCACGCAGGGAAGCAGAACCTGGCATGAGCAACCAACATGCAACAAGCACCAGGATGAAGGTAGGACGAGTCATGGTTTCACCTCGTGGACAATCGTTTTGTTTCGCGCGCCGGCATTCTCAGGGACGCCAAATCGCCGTCTGCGCCGAGAAGCCCGTCGGACGCAGCATATCCACACAGATTCGCTTGGGAGCCTTCTCCTCGAAAGCCACCTCTTGGATCACGCCCTCGCCCGGAGCCAGTTTCGGCAGCGGAATGAAGAGTTGCTCCACCGGCAGGTCACCGAAGCCGTAGACAATGCAGCGCAGCGTGTAACCCTCCAGCGTGTAGGCCGGTAAGGTGTCGCGGGTCTGGAGGGAAACCGTGATCCACCGGCCTTGGACAAGGACCTCGAACTCCTCGAGCGGGCTGGACTCCTCGCGCAGCGCCTCAAACGATGGCTTGCGCGCCCCGTAGAGGTCCACCACTCCATGCACGCGCTGCTTCAGGACGTCGCTCCCCTTGTCGCCGACATGCGTGCGGTAGTCATTGTAGTCAAAGAAGATGGCGCCGGCCACAAAGTCGAACTCGCGAAAGATGTTCGTATGCGCTCGTAGAATTTCGATACGGCGCGCGTCGCCGCCCAGGCGGTCGGGCGCGCACTCGCAGTAACCGTACTCCGAGATCACGATCGGCTGGGAAGGAAACGCGCGATGGATCTCTTGCAGATTGTGTCGCACCGCCGCTGGATCTCCGCCATACCAACTCTCGTAGTACTCATTCCAGGAGATGAAGTCCAGTTCCCCCGCCACGTCACGCTCCGGAGTTTGCTGGAGGGAATTTGAAGCGTAAGTAAGCAGTCGATGAGAGTCGAGTTTTCCAGCCTCTGCGGCCATGCGCCGGACGAATTTCTGGGCGGGCGGATTCTGCCCGTTGACTTCGTTACACAACCCCCAGGCGAAAACGCTGGGATGGTTGCGGTCGCGGTCTATCATCTCGCGCAGTTGCGTGAGGCCGTTCTCCATGATTTCCGGCGCAGGCTCGCTGGTCATGCCCTGGAACGTGTCGGGTCCCCAGGCGGGCACCTCTTCCTGAATGAGGATGCCGTGCCGGTCGCAGTAATCCAGCACCCGCTTGTCCTGCTGCCAGTGCACGCGCGTGAAGATGCAATTGAGTTCCTTCAAATCGTTGTGGTCGTGGATCAGCCACGATGCAGGTTCGGCCATGCCATAGTCAGGATGACTTCCGGCCATGCGTTCCACGCCCATCAGCCGGACGCGCTCACCATTCAGATAGAATCCGCCCTCCCTCGCCTCGAACCTGCGAATGCCAAAGGTGACGGTTTCCGTGTGGAGCGGTTTTCCGCCGTGCTCCAGTTCGACCACGAGGCGGTAGAGCTGGGGATGGTCGAAATGCCACAGGCGCGGATTCGCGATGGCCACAGCCGGCAGCGGAACGGTCTCGGAGGAGCGCGGCTGGAGTGCCGCCGTCGCGGCGGCCCCCGACCTCAGCACCGTGCGGTCGGTATCGTCTTCCACGATGCGGAGCCCAATCTTCACCTCAACCGAATCCCCCGTGGAGTTGCGCAGGACGACCTGACTCACGATGCTTGCCTGGTGGGTTTGGAGATCGGGTTGGGCGTCCACCGCCACGCGCTCCACGAAGACTCGAGGAGTGATCAACAATTGCACGGGGCGGGTGATCCCGCCATCCACGGTCCAGTCGAAGGATTTGCCCCGGGGCAGCATCTGCTCATCAAAGGAGTTGTCCATCTTGACCACAAGCGTATTGATGCTGCCAGGACGCAAGGCGGAGGAGATGTCGAGGGTGAAGGCTGTGTAGCCGCTGCGAAGATGCTGGCCCACCAACTGGTCGTTGAGCCAGACCGTGGCGCTGTGATAGACCGCCTCAAATTCCAGGCGCACTGCCTTCTCGGCCCAATCCGCGCTTGCTTCGAACGCCCTCCGATACCAGGCGAGGCCCTGATACGACGCAGACTCGAGCGAAACCTGCCAGGTATGCGGCACCGTGACTTCCGTCCAATCCTCTGCCGAGGTCGCGGCGCGATGCCAACCCTGGGTTTCGCCTACGCCCTTGCGGTCCAGCTTGAATCGCCACTTGCCGCCGAGCGATGCGATCAAGCTACCCGCGTCTCCGCGCTTGTCCGCTTCGAGCACGGGGCTTTCTGACGCGGAAGAACCCGCGGCCAGCGTGGCCGCAAGAAGACCGAGGTCTCGGAGGAGTTCTCTTCGCGTAAGTCTGTGCGTCGTGTCTCCGATGTGGGAGCCCGCACGGCTCCCCTACCCAATCACCAAGACGCCGGCGCCGCGAATCTTGCTGTGTTTCACGGCCTGCAATGCTTGGTTGGCTTCCTCCAGGCGGAAAGTTTCGACCTGGGTGCGGATGGGAATCTCTGCCGCCAGGCGGAGAAATTCGCGGGCGTCCTCCCGCGTGCTGTTGGCCACGCTGCGCACAGTGCGCTCATGGTAGAGCAGCGAGGCATAGTCGATTTGCGGGATGGGGCTCATGGTGATGTCCGCGAGCGCCACCGTACCGCCCTTGCGCAGGACGCGCAGCGCGTCCAGAACCAGCGAGCCGGCAGGCGCAAAGATGATGGCCGCATCCAACGGTTCGGGTGGCGTCATCTCCGCTCCGCCGACCCAAGCCGCGCCCATCTGCCGAGCCAGTTGCCGATGGGTCTCGGTGCGCGTGCAGACATACACTTCACAGCCGAGGTGCCGTGCCACCTGAAAGATAATGTGTGCCGAGGCGCCGAAGCCATACAGCCCCAACCGTTCGCCCGGTTGGACGTTGCTCAGCCGAAACGACCGATAACCAACAATCCCCGCGCAGAGCAGCGGCGCGGCCTGAAGGTCCGAGAAGCCTGCGGGCAAGGGATGAGCAAAGTCTTCGGGAACGATCATCGCCTCCGCGTAGCCGCCGTCCACGTCGTAGCCGGTGAAGCGGGCGCGGTCGCAGAGGTTCTCCTGGTCTTTCCGGCAATAGGCACACTCGCCGCACGTCGAGTACACCCAGGCAACGCCGACGCGGTCGCCTTCGCGAATGCGGCGCACCCCCGGCCCCACCGCGTCCACGACCCCGACAACCTGGTGGCCGGGAACGAGCGGGCTCTTCCGGAGCGGTAGTTCGCCTTCCGCGATGTGCAGGTCGGTGCGGCAGAGCCCGCAGGCGCGCACGCGTATCCTGATTTCTCCCGCGCCCGGAACGGGCGTGGGAAGGTCGCGCAGCGCAAGAGGGCTGTTCTCCGCGGGCCGGGGTTGTTCGAGCACCATCGCACGCATGGCAGGTGAGAAGTCTATCCAATGCGCCTGGCGCACTGCAAGCGCGAGAGTTGAAATCGGGCCGGCGAGCGTCGGGTGGCGGGCGGAGAGAAATCTAGGCGCGACGTTACCAGCCTGGCTGTGGCAGAATATCAACCGTAAGCGGCTCGATCACTCTTGATGGTTCGGGCTTGGTCTGCCAGGCCCGGGGGAAGGGAGCCTGAAATGAGGTCGCTATTGGCGGTTTTCCTAGTTTTGTGCTCCGGCGCGTTATTGGCCGCGCAGGATAAGGAAGCAGAGCGGCTTCAGAAGGCAGCCAGGGTCGTCGAGGAAGTCATGGGGACTCCCGAACAAGGCATCCCGCAGGAGCTGCTAAACAAGGCGGTCTGCGTCGGTGTCATCCCTTCGTACAAGAAAGGTGCACTCGGCATCGGCTTCAGTGGTGGCAAAGGAGCACTCGTCTGCCGGCGGGGTGGCAATGGCCCCTGGGGCGGGCCTTCCATGTTTACCCTGGGGGGTGTGAGTATTGGACTCCAACTCGGAGGCCAAGCCACTGACATCGTCTTTATCGTGATGAACCCAAAGGGCGCGGAGAAACTGCTGCAAAGCCGTAGCGAGCTGGGCGCGGAGGCTTCCGTGGCCGGAGGTCCCGTGGGCCGCACAGCTCAAGGCGCCACCGACATCCAGTTGCACGCGGAGATTCTCTCCTACTCCCGTTCGCGAGGTCTGTTTGCGGGTCTGTCACTGGAAGGTGCCGTCTTGAAGCAAAGCCACGGCGCCAACGAGAAACTCTACGGCCGCAAGGTGGACCCCAAGGATATCCTCTTCACCGGCAGCGTGGGTGTTCCTGCTGGCGGACGACCGCTGACGGGGGCCTTGCAGAAGTTCTCACCACGCGGCGGACAGCCATTCAAGGAGAAATAGGCAGGCAGTACTGGTAGGGGAGGGGCCTTGCGCCCCTCCCGTTGCCGAGGACGGGAACAGGACGGCGGGCGCACCCTAAAGGTGCTCACCTACCCAGGCCGCTACTTTATCTCG
>JALHUF010000601.1 GCA_022866195.1 Terriglobia bacterium | reverse complement strand
CTCGATGAAATGGATAATCCTGCGCAGCGTCCGCGGGCTGATAGTCTGGGCGGCGTCGCACGTCGGCTTGTGGGCGTCCAGACGATCGCTCGCCACCTCGACCAGCAGGCCGTGGCTTCCAAACTCAATGGCGGCGCGGGCGGCAGACTCAACCATCGCGGAGACCCCGGTCGCATGGCTTGGATCAACGATGACGGGCAGATAGGTCTCCGCCCGCACCGCCGGGATCACGCTCAAGTCGAGCGAATACCGCGAGTACTCGCCCGAAGGATAGGCCTTGATGCCGCGTTCGCACAGGACGATTTCCAGGTTCCCCTCCTTGGCGATGTATTCGGCGGCCCCCAGCCACTCGCACAGACTGGCGGCCATCCCGCGCTTGAGCAGGATGGGCTTCCCGGAACGCCCCACCTCAACCAGCAAGGGGTAGTTTTGCATGTTGCGCGAGCCGACCTGGAGCATGTCGGCGTATTCCGCCACCTGTTCCACCAGACGCGGGTCCATTACTTCGGTCACGACGGGAAGGCCGGTTTCGCGGCTCGCTTCGCGCAGGATCTTCAGCCCTTCCAGCCCCAAGCCCTGGAAATCGTAGGGCGAGGTGCGGGGCTTGTAAGCGCCGCCGCGCAGCATGTCTGCCCCGGAGCCTTTGACCGCGCGCGCGATCTCCAGCGTCTGCTCGCGGCTCTCCACCGCGCACGGCCCGGCAATGACCACCGGGCGCTCGCCGCCGAAGCGCACCCGGCCCACCTCCACAAGGCGCGTCTGGCTTTCGCCATAGCGCGGGTTGGTCCGGCGGCTCAGCAGCGGGCAGATACGCGGCAGGTCGTCTACCTCAACTCTTCCGGCGATTATCATGGGGAACCTTCCTTGCCAACAACCGAAAATGGAAAAGCGAAATTCGAAAACTCAAACTGCACATGCGAAAATCGAAATTGGAAAATCGAAGATCGATAACCCTCAACTTTACGTGTCGACGACGTTGCGCCGTCGCCCCGCGGGGCTACCGCGACGCGTCAGCGCAAGCCAGAATCTATGCCCGGTCGCCGTCATTCGACCCCGCGGCGACGCGGTCGGACTCAAAAATCGCCATGGCCTCGATTTCGACCAGCAGGTCCGGTCGGCAGAGGATGGCCTGAACGCCCGTCGAGGCGGGCAGCGGGTTCAGCCCTTGTTCCTTGAAGAACTGGGTCCGGATTTCGTTGAAAGCCTCGTAGTCCCGCTCGATGTCCCGCAGGTAGCACGTAGTGCGCACCACATCCTTCCAACTTGCGCCCTCGGCTTCGAGCAGCCCCGTGATATTCCGGTACGTCCGCCAACTCTGGGCGCGCAAATCTCCGGCGTGGACAGTTCGCCCCTCCTCATCCACGCTGGCCGTGCCGGAAATCAGCAGGATGGTGATGCCCTTGATGTCCAATCGCAGCCCGCGCGAAAACGACGACGGCTTAGCGTAGGTGTACGCTTCGTTCAAGGCCTGCGGCGCGCTGATAGCCTTCTTGGGAATCGGTTTGTGCGTCTTCTCGGTTAGCGTGGCCGTTTCAGCGGCCGAGTCTCGCAGACTCATAGAGTTTTGCCTCCTTGTAGGGTTCGCGGATGCCGTGGCTCAGCCCTTTGGCCGTAGCCACCCAGATGTCCTCACCCTGAAAGTCCATGTTCAGGATGTAGTTGTGTGTGAGGGAAGTGAGGGTTTCCAGCTTGGTCTTCTTGCCGTCCGGCCAGGTGATCTCGATCTCTCCGTGGCCGTTCTGCTTGTTGGGCCGGTAGGTGACCCAGGTGTTGTTCTTGAAGTCGAGAAAGCTTAAGCCCTTGTCCGTGCACGACCATACCTCATTACCACGGGACTTGGGTGCATTGATGAAGTCCGAGGCGAGCCCGCTGTCCTTGGTGAGGTAGTTGTGCCAGTTGCGGCCGTCGTACCCGCTCAGGCCAAAGTAGGTGGAGTCCCACACCATCTTG
>JALHUF010000600.1 GCA_022866195.1 Terriglobia bacterium | reverse complement strand
GGCCTCGTCGAGCCCGCCTTGCAGCAACAGATGGATCCCGAGGTTGTTGTGGGCCTTGGCATCGCCGGGATCGAGTTCCAGAACCTTTTTCCACGCGGCGATGGCCGCCGCCTCCTGGCCTTTCGCGGCCAACGCCACGGCGCGGTCGAACAGCCGGTAGGACTCGGCGGCCGGCACGTCGATCTTCAGCAGGCCGTCGGGCGGGATGTTAACGAATTCAGGAATATTCACGGCTCGATTACACGCTGTGGCATTCTCAACCAGGATAGCGGGGCTGTCGCGCCCGTCTTCGTCCAGGTGCGTCAGAAACATCTGCGTGTAAGGCGAGCGGCCCTTGGAAGAGAAGACCAGCCAGCGGCCATTGGGCGAGAAGCTGTGCCAGGAGTTCATGCGCGGCATATTGCAGCGCAGGCGCCGCGCCTGGCCACCCTCCGCCGGGACGATGTAAAGCTGGCTATCGGGACGCATCAACTGCCCGTTGCGACACTCGACGAAGACGATCCAGCGGCCATCGGGCGAGACCTTGGGGAAGGTATTGCTCATGCCGTTGCGCGCGGCGCCGACGATCGCTTCTGGCCGGCCGCCGTAGCCCTCGTCGAAGGGAATGCGGTAGAGGTCGTACTGGATCTGGGTCTCTTCCGGGTCATTGGCATGTTCGGCCAGCTTCACGCCGGCGGGATAGGAGGGCTTCGCTTCCGCCCGAGCAAAGACCAGGTATCTGCCGTCGGGGCTCCAAACGGCGTCCGTATGCACGTAGCGCGGGTCATCGGCTCCCGGCAGGGGCTGCCTGCGGCCGGAGGCGCGATCGTACCAGGCCAGAATCCCGCGCGTCGGATAGAACACCTGGAGGAAGCGGTAGTCCTTGAAATTGACCACATAGAAACTGCCGTTGAAAGTGGTCACCACATACCGCCCGTCCGGTGAAACCTGCGACATGAAACCGATGCGCGTTTGCGCCACCGTGTCGTCCCGGAGGGAAGTCCACGAGATCACGTCTTCGTTGCGGATGGACATTTGCGGCTGGACGGCCGCGAGGGCATACAGTCCCTTGTCGTTCGCCGGGCCGTCCAGATCCATTCCCAGCGTTTTGCCGTCGCGGGAAAAAGAATGGCAATTGGCGAAAGTGTGCATGTCCTCCAGCAGCAGCCGGCTGCGCGGCTCGCCGACGTTGCGCAGCCGCCAAGCAATCAGCGGGATGGCGGTGGGGGCCAGCGGCTTGATCACCCCCTTTTCCAGTTCCGAGGGCATCAGCGGCACGTCGCGGTAGAAGATCGGCGCGCCCACCGGATCTTTAGAGGTTTGAATGACGATGCGGCCACGCGAGAGGGCTTGGTCCGGATTCTGGTCACGGAAGCCGGTAATCGTCACCGTCGCCGGACGCTCGGTGGAATGCTTCTTGATGGCCTCCCAGGTCGCGGCCTCCGGCGTCCAACTGCGCGCCGCAGCTTCCTCGGGTGTCAGCTTGGGCAGCTCGTTCGTTTCGGCGACGCAGCGCGGGTCGATCTCGCCGAGGCGCAACCGCGCGCCCCGTGATTTCACCTGTATCGCGGGCGAGCCGTCGCTAAACGCCACCTCGATCAGCCACGTCGTGGCGCTCTCCGCGGCGTCGCGCCAGAGGAACGTCGGAGCCGTAATCTCGGGCGGGAAAATTGATCCTTCCGCCGGATAATCGATTGTGATGGGGGCCAGCGGCGCAGCGTCAGGTCGGGAGGATGGAGAAGAATCCGCCGCGGGCGCCTTCGCCGTTTGCAGGAGGAACGGCAAACCGGCCGCCTGCGCGCCGTGGCGTGCACCGAGTCGCGCGCGGACCACTACCGGCATCACGACCACCACGCCGATGATAAGGATACAAGCTCCCAGTCGTTTCACAGCACTCCCGACTTCGCTTGGCCAAGCTACCAATGCGCAGGCGGACTCAGCTCAGCGGTTCCAATTCCTACGTTCGCATTCCTGTCCTTCGTGAAGTCCGACTTCGGTTTCGCCAGACGCCACCCCTGCCGTCCGCCGCCACCGGTATAATGCCATAACCCTGTCGTGGCTGTCGCCTAGAGGCGCGGTTCTTCTCTTGTAGCGCAATATTTGTGGTGTGATGTTGCGGCTCTGTGCGCTTGGAAATGCCGCCGGATTGGAAGGCGAATCCTGGGCTACCTGCTTTCACCCCGTGCGCGGCGCTCTCTGAGCGCTGGACGGGAACGGCGGTCATGGGCCGCCGCTACAGGGCGATTTCCAGGCCTTCGTAGGCGGCGCGGGAATTAGGGAAGCGGGAGCGGGCGGTGGCGAGCAGTCGATCCACGCCCTCGTCGTTGCGGTCGGGGTCGTGGTGGAAGAGGATAAACTCCTTCACGCCCGCCTCCTGGCAGACGCGGACACCTTCTTCCCAGCCGCTGTGACCCCAGCCCTTCCT